>DAISWV010000034.1:0-5721 GCA_036826195.1 Peptococcaceae bacterium
GATTTCCTGACTCGCTTTGAGTATCTGAAATATATTGCTAACAACGATAAAAAACTTCTGGATGAAGTAACTGCTTTGAAAGATGGTCTGGAAGAGCAGAAAAAATCTCTAGACAGCATGAAGGTTTCTCTGGAAGCCAACAAGAAAAACCAGATGGCAAAATCGGCAGAGCTTGCAACTGCCACACAGGCGCAGCAGCAGCTGGTAAACTCGATTAACTCGGATTTAAATGCCCAGTTTGAAATTCTGGAAGATTTAGAGGCTGAATCGAAAGCAATTGCAAATCAGATTGCGGCAATTCAGGCAAAAAGCAAAAGTACAACAAAAGCACCAGGCGCTTATGTATGGCCTTGTCCATCGAGCCGGATTATCACATCGGAATATGGATATCGTATTCATCCGATTCAGGGGACTAAAAAACTGCATACCGGTATGGATATCGGTGCAAAAAGCGGTACAGATATCGTAGCAGCAGCTGGTGGTACAGTCATTATGGCTCAGTATTATGGCGGTTACGGAAACTGTGTAATTGTGGATCATGGCGGCGGTGTATCAACTTTATATGCGCACATGTCTAAAATCGGTGTATCTAACGGTCAGTCTGTATCGGCGGGGCAGTCGCTTGGTAAAGTAGGTTCTACCGGCAACTCTACCGGTCCGCACCTGCATTTTGAAGTGCGTGTAAACGGCAACACACAGAATCCTAGAAACTATGTATAAGTATATAAGTACGATAGACAGGCTCTGCAAAGAGCCTGTTTTTTATGTCTGCTGTGTGCTATATTCCTGAGCAAAAGCAGGGTTTCTGCCTTTTTTGCAGAAATTATCAAGTGATATACAGAATTGATTTTCAAAAATACAAAAATAATAACGGTAATCGAAATATAGCAGAAAAAGAATTGAAATGGGGTTGTTAAAATGATGGAAGAACGTACACTGATTACAGCCGGTAATACAACTCTGCATGTGCGCATCTGGCGGGCGGCAGAACCAAAAGCAGTAATTCTGCTCTCGCATGGCATGACCGAACATAGCGCTCGTTATGATCGGTTTGGACAGTATCTTGCGGAACGTGGTATTTCGCTCTATTGCCCTGATCAGAGAGGTCATGGAAAAACAGCAGAAGGGAAACAGATGGGGCATCTTCATAAAGGTATTGACTGGAGTCTGATGGCGAATGATCTGTTTTCCATCAAGAAAAAAATAATCGATGCAGAAGTAAGCTGTCCGGTATTTTTAATGGGTCATAGTATGGGATCTTTTCTGGTGCGCTGTGCCGTGCAGATGCGCCGTGATATGTTTGATGGGCTGATTGTATCCGGTACTGCTGACGGGCAGGGGGCTGTAGGGAAAGCTGCTGTCAAAATTGCCGATGTAGCATGTAAAATGGTCGGGGAGAAAAAGTATTCGCCAAAAATCCAGTCTATGATGTTTGGCAGCTATAACAAAGAAATTCCAGGTGCAAAAACGGAATATGACTGGCTGACTCGTGATGAAGATGAAGTAGCGCGTTATATGGCAGACCCGTATTGCGGTTATGTTTGCACCAACGGTTTTTATCATGAACTGTTAGCGGGCATTCAGCAGGCAAATGATCCTGCAAATATTGCAAAAATAAATAAAAAAATGCCGGTGTATATCTTTTCCGGTGATAAAGACCCGGTAGGGAATTATGGAAAAGGCGTGCAGCAGGTAGAAAAACTGTTTATCAATGCCGGTATGGAGGATGTAACCACGACACTGTACACAGGCGGCCGCCATGAAATGCTGAATGAGACTAACCGTGATGAGGTTATGGCAGATTTGGTGGACTGGGTGATTGCGCATGCAGAAGTGTAAAGTAACATTTCATAAACACAGCTGCTTTCAGATAGAGGATGGTCAGTGCATTTTTCTGTTTGACTGGTACGATGAAACGCTGCCGGAGCTGGACGATGAGAAGCAGATTTATATTTTCAACAGCCATAAACATGCCGACCATTATAATCCGTGTCTGCAAAAACTGGCTGACAAACACAAACGGATTCACTTTATCTGGTCCAGAGAAATTAAAATGCCAAAAGATGACAGCCGTTTTCTGGCAGTAAAGCGTGGCGGCAGCTATGAACTGAATGGGCCGGTACCCATTCGCGTAGAAACACTGGAATCTACCGATATCGGTGTGGCGTTTCTGATTTACTATAAAAACAGAGTTATTTACCATGCGGGAGATTTAAACTGGTGGAGCTGGAGCGGTGAGACCCATTCGTGGAACCGTAATATGGAGGCCCGGTTTAAGCAGATTATGCAGCATCTGGAGGATGTGCATATTGATTTAGCTTTCGTACCGTTAGACCCTCGCCAGGAAGAACGGTTCTCGTGGGGATTTGATTATTTTCTGGAACATACACGAACCGATTGCGTTTTTCCGATGCATATGTGGGAGAAGTTTGATATTATAAAACAATGGAAAACTATGCCGGAGAGCGAATTGTATCGGGATATTGTGATAGAACCGGAATATAATGGGCAGGAATTTACAATTGAATTTGAGTAGTAATCCTTTATAAAGACAGGCAGAAGCTTTCGGGCTTCTGCTTTTTTTGTGTAATGATATTGAAAAAATGGTTTTACATCTTTGTGAATTACCTTGTATTATGGTAAAATGATTCTATGACATAAGTGAGGGGGCAAAGTCTATGAAACATCATAAAATTCTGATTATGATAACAATTGCATTTCTGACGATTCTGTTAACCGGCTGCGGTCCGACTCTGGAAGAAAAAATCGCAGAAGTACAGGCAAAAAACACGCTCACCACGACTGATGTAATAGACCTTCTGGAACTGGAAGGTGTGGAAGTGGAAAAGCAGAAGCCGGGCTCGGATATCCATGAATCATGGGAAGGTGTAGAGATTTACAAACTGGATGGAGAACATTTACTGTTTCTGGTGGAGTATAACGGCTATCCGTGGGATAAAGACAATTATTTATATAAATTAAATCTTGGTGATAACTGGGCATGGATGATGGATGATACACAGAATGAATCGGTTACAAATGCGAAAAAAATGTTTAAGCCGGATAATATGGAATACTGGTATAGCCAGATATGGATGTGCAAAAACATGATTGCTGTATATGTGCCGGCATTATATGTGATTCCGGAAGGATCGCAGGCGTCTGCTGAAGTGATGGAAGAACGACAACAGCAGATGACGGGAACGATTGAGCCGCTGAAAAAGGTTCTGAATGAATATATCAGAGGTGTTCAGACAACAGAATATACAGCCAGCGGTGAACATTTTGATGTACAGCATACCTTGCATTATGCAGAAACACCATATGAATATAACGATAAAATGATGTATGAATTTTATGAAAACAGTGACATTATGGTTAGCCTGCATGATGATATTGCAGAGCAGTGTTCAGAAAAGGAAATCAAAATCGAATGTCGTGGGCCGTTAGACAGTCCGTTTGGCGAAAAAACACGTGGCGTTGGTGGGACGATTAACAATGTGTGGAGCTATTCTCTGGGTGCTTCTGGTGCAAATATCGGCTATGGCAAAGAGCCTTATACCGGCCCGATTCAGTATGAAGTGACCGTTACCATTGGTGACGATATCACGGAAACGTTAATCGTTGGTACAGAAGGTACCGATTCTTCTGAATAGGTCATAACCATCATAACAACTGCATAAAGATAATCAAAACCGGATTTTAAAAGCTGTACAATCATAATTGTTCATCGCTCAGATCCGGTTTTTGTTTTATGCTGGTTTGTTCTGTTTAATTTTCAACTAGAGGATGAATGGATGGAAAAAAGAAAGAATTGTATAACATCGGGTTATCATGTAAAATAATAATAAGATAATTCAGAAACAGATGGAGCGTATAAACAGTATGAGCAATAATCAATCTTATGATATTTCCCGCCTGCTGGTGGGTGCGGTGCAGGGCCGAAGCGGCAAAACCACCTTTACGCTGGGACTTTTAAAAGCGCTGGTGGACAGAGGCTTAAAGGTGCAGCCGTTTAAAAAAGGACCTGACTATATTGACCCGAGCTGGGCGACCTTTGCAAGCGGGCAGCAGTGCCGCAACCTGGATTTATATATGATGGGGGCCGATAATGTGCGCCGGTCGTTTATCAAACATTCGCAGGGGTTTGATATCAGCGTGGTGGAAGGTGCCATGGGGCTTTTTGACGGGCTGGATGTGGAAGGTAGCAACAGCAGTGCGGAACTGGCCTACACCATTGATGCGCCGGTAATTTTAGTGGTGAACTGTACTCGCATTACCCGCAGTGTGGCAGCGCTGGTAAACGGAGTTACCGGTTTTGACAAACGGATTCGCATTGGTGGTGTGATTTTAAATCAGGTGGCAAGAGCACGTCATGAAAACATTATGACGCAGAGTATTGAACGTTACTGTGATGTGCCTGTGCTAGGCGTTCTGCCAAAATCCAAAGCGGTGGAAATTCCAGATCGCCATCTGGGGCTGATTCCCGCAGGAGAGCAGGACATGCTGCATAACCGCATTGAACTGCTTGGCAATCTGGTAAAAGAAAATGTGAATATTGAACAGATTCTGCAGGTGGCAGGCAGTGCTGCTCCGCTGAAATATGCAGGGGAGCTGGCGAGAGTAAAGGCTCAGGCGGATAAGGTGAAAATCGGTGTGATGCAGGATAAAGCGTTTAGTTTTTATTATCCGGAGAATCTGGAGGCCCTGGAAGATGCCGGCGCAGAACTGATTACGGTTAACTCTATGGAGGATAAAAAACTTCCGGATGTGGATGCCCTATATATCGGTGGCGGGTTCCCGGAAGTGATGGCAGAGGAAATCGGCGCCAATCAGTCATTGTTACAGGATATCAAAGATTCGGTGGAAAACGAAATGCCGGTATATGCTGAATGTGGCGGGCTGATGTTTTTATCTCGTAATATTCTGGTGAATGATCAATCGTATCCAATGGTGGGTGTGTTTGATTGTGATGTGGAGATGAAAGCAAAACCGCAGGGTATCGGCTACACTATTCAGAAGGTGCTTGCAGGCAATCCGTTCTATCCGGAAGGTTCGCTGGTAGTGGGGCATGAGTTCCATAATTCTCAGATTGTAAATATGGGACAGGATTTGCGTTACGGCTTCGAAACGCAGCGCGGTAAAGGAATTATACCTGGTTCGGACGGGCTTCTTTATAAGAATACACTGGCCGGATATCACCATCTGCATGCGGCAGCAGCTCCCGACTGGGCGGAGCAAATGGTACGTCTGGCAGAATCGTATCGTCAGAAATGTAAATCTGAAAACGAGTAGATAGCCTGCCAAAAAAGTGATAGAATTTTTTTATTCTTCAAAAACTCAAATATTATTGATTACAAGCGCGAATTTAAGCCGTTTTTTCGAAAAAAATATTGCAAATTTTCGAGGAATATGTAATGATTATAGTGTGTTTGATTGACTCTGAAATTATAGGCAGAGTTTGTGTTTAGTCAAGGGATTATTAATTAGCGAAGCTGGTTAATCCAACCTGAAAGGAGTTGTTTTAGAATGTTTATGCCAAGCGTTGACGCTGAAAAATGTGTTGCATGTGGTGAATGTGCAGGCGCTTGCCCAGGTTCCGTATTCGTTGTTAATGAACACGCTGAAGTTACAGATAACGAATGTCTGGGTTGCCAGAGCTGCGTGCTGATCTGCCCAGTTGGTGCTATCACATTATCTGAATTCTAATTTGATTTCGAA
>DAISWV010000034.1:5821-9602 GCA_036826195.1 Peptococcaceae bacterium
GTTGTAGCAAATTATTGCTATAAATAATTATGGAGGTGTATGGATTTGGCAAAAGCTAGACCAATGCTGGACGAACTGAAAAATGGCCCATGGCCTTCCTTCGTCAAAGAAATCGAAAAAAGTGCTGCTAAAAACGAACAGGCTGCTACTTTATTAGATTTATTAGAAGATTCTTATGAAGAAAAACGTGTACACTGGAAACACGGTGGTATCGTAGGTGTTAGAGGTTACGGCGGTGGCGTTATCGGCCGTTACACCGATACACCAGAAAAATACCCAGCAGTTACAGAATTCCACACAGTACGTGTTAACCAGACTTCTGGTTGGTTCTATAACTCCTCCGATATCCGCACACTGTGCGATATCTGGGAAAAACACGGTTCCGGTTTAACAAACATGCACGGTGCAACAGGTGACATCGTATTCCTGGGTACCACAACTGATCATCTGCAGGACTGCTTCAATGACCTGTCCTGGGCTGGTTGGGACTTAGGTGGTTCCGGTTCCAACTTTAGAACCCCTGCATGCTGTGTAGGTCCTGGTCGTTGTGAATATGCTTGCTTCGATACTCTGGATTTCCTGTACAACATTACACAGGCTTACCAGATGGAGCTGCACAGACCAATGTGGCCTTACAAATCCAAAATTAAAGTTTCCGGTTGCCCTAACGACTGTATGGCAGCTCAGGCTCGTGCGGATATCTCCGTACTGGGTACCTGGAGAGACGCTATCCAGATCGATCAGGCTGAAGTAGCTAAATACGCTGACGCTGGTTTCGATATCGAAAACCTGGTTTGCGGCTACTGCCCAACAAAATGCATCTCTTACGATGCAGACAAAAAAGAAATCACAGTTGACAATGACAACTGCGTAAAATGTATGCACTGCATCAACGAAATGCCAAAAGCATTACACGTTGGTAAAGAAAAAGGCGCTACTATCCTGATGGGTGGTAAAGCTACAATCGTACAGTCCGCATTCTTATCTTGGGTTGTTGTACCATTCATGCCAATGGACAAAGAAAACGACTACGAAGAATTCAAAGAATTAGTAGAAAAAACCTGGGAATGGTGGGATGAAAACGCAAAAGTTCGTGAAAGACTGGGCGAACTGATCTACAGAAAAGGTATGCGTGAATTCCTGCAGGCTGTAGAACTGGATCCAATCCCACAGATGGTTAAACATCCTCGTGAAAACCCATACTACTTCTGGTATCCAGAAGATTTTGAAGACTAAGCCGGAGGTGCAAGCTAATGATTTCTCAATTCGCTCCTACAGATATTGGACCACCTCATTATTGGGATAAAATGCCTGAAATGAGTAAGAAAAACTACGGACAGTGGCAGTACCACGAATACCTGAAACCAGGTGTTATGAAACACGTTGGCCCTGCTGGTGCTCTGTACACAGTACGCGTTGGTTCCCCACGTTTACTGTCTATCGAAACCTTAAGATGGTTCGCTGACATCGCTGACAAATACTGCGATGGCAAACTGCGTTTCACATCTCGTCACAATGTTGAATTCTTATTAGAAAAAGAAGAAAACATTGAAGCATTAATCGCTGAAGTTGAAGCTGCTGGCTGGCCAGTAGGTGGTACAGGTAAATCCCTGAAAAACATCCTGCACACACAGGGTTGGGTACACTGCCACAGTGCTGCTACAGACGCTTCCGGTACAGTTAAAGCTGTAATGGATAACCTGTTTGACTACTTCAAAACAGATGATCTGCCAGCTAAACTGAAAGTTTCCATGGCTTGCTGCCTGAACATGTGCGGTGCTGTACACTGCTCCGACATCGCTTGGGTAGGTATCCACAGAAAAATTCCAAGAGTAAATGACGCGGAAGTAGCTAACAGCTGCGAAATTCCAAACATCATTGCTTCTTGTCCAAAAGCTGCTATCAGACCAAATCCAAAAGCTAAATCTGTAACAATCGACGAAAGCAAATGTATGTACTGCGGTAACTGCTTCTCCGTATGTCCTGCTCTGCCAATCGCAGACCCAGACAACGACGGTATCGCAATCTTCGTTGGTGGTAAAGTATCCAACGCTCGTACCGCTCCTACATTCTCTAAATTAGTAGTTCCTTACATTCCAAACGAACCACCAAGATGGGATACTCTGGTTAACACAATCAGAAACCTGGTTGAAGTTTGGGTTAAAAACGCTCGTAAAGGCGAACGTTACGGCGAATGGATCGAAAGAATCGGTTGGGAAAAATTCTTCGAAATGACCGGTCTGGAATTCACAGACAAACACATCGACGACTTTACATTCTCCGTTAAAACATTCCACACAGGTAACGGCTTCAAATTCACAAAATAATTTAGCTGCTTAACTGTTATAATGTAACAAAATTTTTTATTGGGTGGTGTGCCAAACATGGCTGAATACACACAGGAAGAATTAATGGCTAAAATTTTAGAAGTTTTGACTACTAAAGACAAAATGAAAAATAAAGAAATCGCTACAATCTTAGACGTTAAGAAAAAAGATGTAGACGTAGCTGTTAATGCACTGGCTATGGAAGGTAAAGTAGAATTCCTGTACCTGGGTACTTCTTACGTTACCTTACCAAAAGCGTAAGCTTTTTATCTGTAATCCGGACAGCCTTCGGGCTGTTCGGCTACAGTGAAAGACGGGAGGTATTACAATGAGTTTAGTGGAAGAATTGAACGGATATGTGGACTTCTGCTACGATTATATGGTTGAGATGCGGGATACCAAGTCCAGCGAATATAAGCTCGGTGTTGCAGATGGTCTGGCACAGGCATTAGAAATGCTGTATCCATATCTGGAAGATTATCCGGAATTCGTTGACCCTCGCCACAAATATGATAAATTTAAAATGTAGAGGAGAAAGATTACTATGGCAAACATTGAAGTAAACGGTCAGACCGTAGAACTGGACGAAGACGGTTTCTTAGTAAACTTAGACGAATGGAACGAAGACGTAGCTAAATACTTAGCTAAAGAAGAAGGCGTTGACGAACTGAACGAAGACCACTGGAAAGTTATCAACTACCTGAAAGGCTACTTCGCTGAATACGGTATCGCTCCAATGGTACGTAAAATGACAAAAGAATCCGGTTACTCCCTGAAAGAAATCTACGATCTGTTCCCATCTGGCCCAGCTAAAGGTGCTTGTAAAGTTGCTGGTCTGCCAAAACCAACAGGTTGCGTTTGATTTATCGAACCTAGTAACCAAAACCCGGCTCTTGCAGCCGGGTTTTTTTATGTCTTTTTACATATTTAAGTAATTTTTAAATCATCTTTTTATCAAATATGATTAGAATATGTCCGTCTGCTAAAAACCCATATTTACTAGATTTCGATTATATGATACAATTTCATTTAATAACCCCTTTTGAACAGGATTATTAAATGAAAATATACTAGAGGAACTATTTGCGGAAGAATTCTTTGAACGAGATAACGCGAGGTGTAATTTATGAATTTTTTGGAAGAAAGAATTATAAAAGATGGTGTTGTAAAACCGGGCAATGTATTAAAAGTTGACAGCTTTTTAAATCACCAGATGGATATTCAGCTGATGGAGAAAATTGGAAAAGAGTTTAAACGTCGTTTTGCCCACAAAAATATTACAAAAGTTATGACAATCGAGGCTTCCGGCATTGGTATTGCCTGCTTTGTTGCAAAAGAATTCGGTGTACCGATGGTATTCGCAAAAAAATCAAAATCGGTCAATATTGCAGGCGATGTATATGTGTCAGAAGTAGAATCATTTACTCATAAAAACACCAATCAGGTTATTGTGT
>DAISWV010000035.1:0-9518 GCA_036826195.1 Peptococcaceae bacterium
TGATTGCGGCATGCAGCTGTATCATGCCGAAGATCAGGATGTTCATGCAGGGGGCAGCGGATGTGGCTGTTCGGCTGTGGTACTTGGCGCAAAATATCTTCCGCTTATGGCAGAAAAACAGCATAGCCGTCTGTTATTAGTAGGTACAGGCGCTTTGCTGAGTCCGTTAACCGTGCAGCAGGGACAAACCATCCCGGGTATTGCGCACGCAGTTTTGATTGAATATCATCAGGAGGGATCGGGATGTTAAATGGTCTGGCAATCGCATTTGTAACCGGTGGACTGATTTGTGTACTTGCACAGCTGATTATAGAGCTGACACCCTATTCCATTACTCCGGCGCATATACTGGTAGGATATGTGGTAGGTGGCGCTGTTTTAAGCGGCCTGGGCTGGTATCAGCCTCTGGTGGATTTTGCAGGTGCCGGAGCCACGATTCCCTTATCCGGTTTCGGGCATATGCTGGTACAGGGCGTATTTGAAGCCGTGGGTGAGGAAGGCTTAAAAGGGGTATTTACCGGCGGGCTGACAGCATCAGCGTTTGGCATTACCGTAGCGCTTATGATGGGTTTTGCAGTCGCTATGATTTTTAATCCCAAAGGCTAAGATAAAATGATAATAAAAAAACCGACAGACGAGACGGATTTACAGTTTCATCGGTCGGTTTTATTTTTTGTATAGTTATCTGTTACGCGAGAATTAAGCCGCTTACTTCGCACTCATCGATAATGGTGTCGTAGTCCCGTTCCGGGTTTAAATCTTCCATCATAGAGCGTGTGATTTCGCCTGTTTCATATAAACGTGCAGCTGCATCCCAGGCCTCTTCCCGCAGCTCATAATAAATGGATGCCCATTCATACCATTCGTCGGCACCGGCAAAAATATAGCTCATTAAAAATGCCTGACCGCCATCTTCCGGCTGGGTGCGGTCCGGATCAAAACAGTAATCCGGCAGCTCAATGCTGTTCTGGTGCCAGTGCACCTCGCCTGGTTTCTGCCAGATACAGAAAGTAACATCGTTTTTTTCGGTTTCCTCATCTAACAGAGCCAGAAGCTCTGCAGGCACATTGGCATAAATAGATTCTACTGTCGGTTCCTCGTCATTCTGATAAGGCGATAAGCAGGATTCATGGTCAAATCCTTTGATAATGGCTCCCTCTGGCGACATCAGCACATAGAGGTGATCGCCAGAATCGTTTGAAATATGAAACCGGTCACAGCGTTTTGTTTTATCGTATTCGTAACTCACCAGCCGACGCCAGGCATCATGTTCCGGTGTAATAATAATATCTAAAATTGCCTGCTTTTTCAGCAGTTCCTTCATTTCCGTCTGATTCAGCGCAGCACGCCTCCTTATGTATAATGCAACACATGATCATCTCAAATGTTACCACACAGCGAGAACGGATGCAATAGGGAAATTATCTGCAATCGCGCTTCAGAAAAGCGGATTTCTATTGTCTCCGCCCGCATTTTACGGTAAAATAAAATATTATGAATCTGCTGACTGGAAAGCGATCGGTCGGCAAACAGGAGTTGAAAAAATGCGAGACTGGATTGAAGATAATTTGCTTGGGAAGGTGGAAAAACCACTGCGCTATCAGGGCAATGAGATGAATGCCGTGCATAAAGACTGGGATTCCACCACACTGCGTATGGTTTTTGCGTTCCCAGACGTATATGAAATCGGTATGAGTCATTTAGGCTTGAGTATTTTATATCATCAGGCCAATGAGGAGTCGGACTGCTTAATGGAGCGTGTATTTGCACCTTGGGTGGATATGGAAGGCATGATGCGGGAACATAATATTCCGCTCTTTAGCCTGGAAAGCTATCGCCCGGTAAAGGACTTCCACGGTATGGCCTTTACACTGCAGTATGAAATGAGCTACAGCAACATTTTAAATATGCTGGATTTAGCTGGCATTCCGCTGCGCTGGTGGGAGCGAAGCGATGAGGATCCGCTGATTTTTATGGGCGGGCCGTGTGCCTATAACCCGGAACCGCTGGCTGATTTTGCCGATGTGTTTTTAATCGGTGAAGGGGAAGAGATGAACATTGAATTTTATCGTGTGTGGGCGGAGCATTTAAAAGCCCGCGGCGGTAAAATGAATAAAAAAGAGCTGCTGGATGAAGTGGTAAAAATTCCAGGTGTGTATGTGCCTCGTTTTTATGATGTAACCTATGACGAGACCGGCCGCATCAAAGCGGTAACACCGAACCATCCTGATGCGCCTGCGACCATTGTGAAACGTGTCTTAAAACATATGGACAATGCGTTTTTCCCGGAAAAGCCGATTGTACCTTATTTAGATGTTATTCATGACCGTGCTATGCTGGAAGTACAGCGAGGCTGCACCAGAGGCTGCCGCTTCTGTCAGGCCGGGATGCTGTATCGCCCGGTGCGTGAAAAAACTGTTGGCGAGCTGGAAGAACAGGCACGCAACATTTTATGCAATACCGGCCATTACGATTTATCGCTGACATCTTTAAGCACCAGCGATTACACCAGTGTGGATGTGCTGCTGAAATCGCTGATTGAAGAGATGGCGCCAAAAAATATCAGCGTATCGCTGCCTTCGTTGCGTGTGGATAATTTCTCGATGAATCTGGCCAACGAGATGCAGAAGCTGAAAAAAACCGGGCTGACATTTGCGCCGGAAGCCGGTACCCAGCGGCTGCGCGATGTTATCAATAAAGGTGTTTTAGAGGCCAATCTGGAAAGTGTGGCTCGCATGGCCTTTTCCAGCGGCTGGAGCAAAATCAAGCTCTATTTTATGATGGGCCTGCCGACAGAAAACGACGAGGACTTAGACGGCATTGCAGCGCTTGCCTATAAAGTAATTCAGATTGGGGATGAAATCCGCCGTGAAAACGGAGGCAAAGGGCCATCGCCGCAGGTAACCATCAGTGTATCCGGCTTTGTGCCAAAACCATTTACTCCATTTGAATTTGAGCCGCAGGTGCGCGGTGAGGAATTACGCCGCCGCCAGCGTTATTTACGAGATAAAATCAAGCACAAACGAGTGACCTATCATTATCATGACAGCCAGGTAACTTATGTGGAAGCCATTTTTGCCAAAGGTGATCGCCGTCTGGGCGAGGTGCTTTATAAAGCGTGGCAGAAGGGCTGTAAATTCGACGGCTGGGGCGAATATTTTTATATGGACTGGTGGATGGAGGCCTTTGCAGAATGCGGGCTGGATCCAGAATTCTATGCATATCGTCAGATTCCGTATGATGAAGTGCTGCCGTGGGATCATATCAGCTGCGGCGTGAGAAAAGACTATTTAATCAAAGAACATCAGAAGGCTATGCGTGCTGAAACCACTGTGGACTGTCGTGTGGGGCAGTGTCATGTGTGCGGTGCATGCCAGGATTTAGATGTCAAGCTGGATCTGAAAGGAGGCTGGCTCCGTGTTAATACGAATGCAGTTTCGCAAGACTAGAGAAGGACGATTTATGTCCCATCTGGATTTAATGCATACCTGGGAGCGTGTAATTCGCCGCTCTCAGCTGCCGCTGGCATTCAGCCAGGGCTTTAACCCGCATCCAAAAATGAATTTTGCTTCGGCCTGTGCGGTAGGCACTACCAGCGATGGCGAATACATGGATATGGAATTAACGCATGATATGCCGTTAGAAGATATCAAAGCAGCGTTAGACCGCGCTATGCCGCCAGCTTTTGAAGTAACACAGATTAAAGAAGTGAAAGGCAAAGTGCCGTCGCTGATGTCCATTATGGAACGAGCGGCCTATCAGATTCGCTTGGAATTTGTGGATGAGGTATCGCAGGAGCAGCTGGATAAAGCCATTGTGGAATTTTTCAATCGCGATGAGATTACCGTGTATCGTTTTAAAAAGAACAGCCCTGATAAAAAACCGGTGAATATCCGTCCAGGTGTATTTAAACTCCGCATGGAAGCTGAAGGGAAATTTGCTGTGCTGCATATTTTAGTACAGACCGGCAACGATTTTAACGTGCGTCCGGAAGAGGTTGCCTACGGCTTAATGTCGGCCGGTATGCCATCGGTGTTAAATGTGGTGCGGATTCATCGCAATGGATTGTATTTATTGAATAAGCAGGGTGAGCTGATTACACCGTTAGATATAATTTAAATGAAAAACGTGTAGGGGTCGATGACCACATCGACCCGCTGACCGCAGGTCAGAATAATAACGGGCGGATGGTGGTCATCCGCCCCTACAAGTCACAGAATTATTTGTGGATATGTAGAGGAGGTGAATTGTCATGCAGCAGATAATCATTCAGAATGACTCACGCCAGATGCAGGTGGCAGTACTGGAAGGCGGCCGCCTGGCTGAATACTATGTGCAGCGTGTGAACAGCAGCCCGGTAAATGGAAGTATTTATCGTGGTATTGTGGAATCGGTGCTTCCGGGTATGCAGGCGGCGTTTATAGATATCGGCTGGGAGAAAAACGCCTATCTGGCACTGGAGGATGTGGCACTGCCGGAAGAGCTGGAAGGCTGTAAGCCAAATATCGGTGATGTGTTAAAGCAGGGGCAGTCTATCGTGGTGCAGATTAAAAAAGAAGCGGTGGATGCAAAAGGGCCTAAGGTCAGCAGCATGTTATCTATTCCGGGCAGAACACTGGTTTTAGTGCCGGGCAGGCCCTATGCGGCAGTGTCGAAAAAAATTACGCCGGATAGCAAGCGGCAGGCGTTAAAAGAGTTAACCGATGAACTGCTTTCAGGCCAGAACTGCGGGCTGATTGTCCGCACTGCGGGGCAGAGCTGCACTATCGAAGAGCTGCGCCAGGAATTTAACTGGCTGCTACAGCAATGGAACCGCTTGCAGGATAAAATGGCTGAGGTGCAAAAGCCAGGGCTTATCCAGGCCGATCAGGATTTAGCAGCACAGGTAATTCGCGATTGCGCCCGTGAGAGTGATCTGGAGGGTATTTATGTTAACGATTTTGCATTGTATGAAACGCTCCAGCAGCAGATCGTGCAGCGCAAGGTGCGCTTTAAGATTCGCTTAAGAGAGGAAAACCTTTTTGAGCAGTTCGGGCTGGAAGGCGCGGTAAAAGGCATTCACAGCCGCAAAATATGGCTTAAAAACGGCGGATATATTGTATTTGACCGAACAGAGGCTTTAAACGTTATTGATGTGAATACGGGTAAATTTACGGGCAAACAGGATTTTCAGGATACCATCGTGCAGATGAACCTGGAGGCTGCCGGTGAAATTGCATGGCAAATTCGCCTGCGTAATTTATCTGGTATCATTTTAATCGATTTTATTGATATGCACTCTGTCGATGACCAGACACTGGTTATGAACACGCTTATGGAATTCTTGAAAAAAGACCGTGTGAAAACTACCGTGCAGGGCATGACACAGCTTGGGCTTGTGGAGATGACACGCAAAAAAATGCGGGCGCCGCTCTGTGAAACCTTAGAAGAGCCGTGTCCGTTCTGTATGGAGCGAGGCAGGGTGGACAGTGCAGAAACCATAGGGCTTCGTATTCTGGACAAGCTGGAGGAGGAGGCAAAACGCTCTGCTTATCCAGTATTAACGGTGCTTTGTCATCCGATAGCAGCGGCATGGCTGTTAAGTGAGGAAAACGGCCATCTGCGCCGGCTGGAACAATTGTATAACCGGGAGATTTTACTGCGCGGCGACTCGCATTTCGCCATGGCGGAATTTCAGGTGAAGGGCCGATTGGAACAGGCATGTGCATCGGTGCTTCCGGTGAACAAAGGCGAAGTGCTGGAGGTTGTTATCGAGAGTCGGCATCAAACGCATGCCGCTGACGGGATTGCCCGTATCAATGGCTTTGTGATTCAAATAAAAGATGCAGGAAGCCTTGCTGGTTCCGGCAAGCCGGTTATGGTGGAAATTGTGCATGTGATGCGTACCCATGCAGAGGCGTCGCTGATTGCAGCCGGGGAGGTGCTGGAATGAAACTGTTTGCATTAGGGGATCCGCACCTGTCGTTTGATAGCGATGGCAACGAATATAAGCCAATGGGAATTTTTGGCGAGGGCTGGCAGAATCATGGCGAAAAAATCCGTGTTCACTGGCTGGATTGTATCACCGATGAAGATGTGGTGCTTTTGCCTGGTGACATTTCCTGGGCAATGACGCTGGAGGAATTTGTGCCCGATTTAAACTTTCTGGAAGCACTTCCAGGACGAAAAATCATCGCCAAAGGCAATCACGATTTATGGTGGGACAGCTTGAGCAAAATCAAAAAAATTCTGCCGGAGGGCTTTGCGGTACTGCAGAACAACAGCTTTGTATTCGGTGATACGGCTGTTTGCGGAACCCGTGGCTGGACATGCCCCGATGGAGCCTTTAGCGACCCGCATGATGAAAAAATTTTTCAGCGTGAATTAGGACGCTTAAAATTATCGTTAGACAGCGTTCCAAAAGATATCCCTCATAAAATTGTGATGCTGCATTATCCACCGGTAAACGGGAAGCATGAAAAAAGCGCCTTTGTGGATTTAATGGAGCAGTACGGCGTGGAAGTATGCCTTTACGGGCATCTGCACAGCTACGCGTTGCAGAATGCCTTCGAGGGTAATCACTGGGGAATCGATTTTCAGCTTGTCAGTGCCGATTATCTTGGCTTTAAGCCAAAACTGATTAAAGAGCTGGCATAATACTGGCAGCGATAAAAAGTTATAAAAAGCAATAAAATAAAATGCGATAAAACGCACAGGAGGAAGCAATCATGAAACAGGTAATTCAGACAAACAATGCACCGCAGGCAATCGGTCCGTATTCGCAGGCAATTATGGCAGGCGATACCTTATATGTATCCGGCCAGATTCCAGTGATTCCAGCAACAGGTGTAATCGTATCTGACAAGGTTGAGGAACAGGCTCGTCAGGTTATGGAAAATGTAAAAGCAGTGGTGGAAGCAGCAGGCTTAACCTTAGACCATGTTGTAAAAACAAACGTGTTTATCAAAAACATGGATGATTTTGCAAAAATCAATGCGGTTTACAGCGAATACTTTAAAGAAAACTGCCCTGCAAGAGCATGCGTAGAGGTGGCACGTCTGCCAAAAGATGTGTTACTGGAAATGGACGCAATCGCAGTAAAATAAATTAGAGCAGATAAGAGCAGGAAGAAGCCTGTTATCTTTGAACGAATTCCGACTATAGATGGACATGATCCAGTCTGTCATAAGTGCATCGGACAGCGTTTATGCTGTTCCGAATGAACGGGACAGACTGGAGGTAATGTCCATGTATGGAGGGAGAGTGAAAAGGATAACAGCTGTTCTTCCTGCTCTTTTTCTTTTATCGGCTGAATTTATTTTAAGGAAAAACAGTGGAGGGAAGAAGACAAAAAAACAGAGCGTACATTGCTGTACGCTCCGTGATCGTGCTTCTTTAATCTATATATTAAAATCTGAGATATTAATTTTAAAATTAAAGTTTAACAACGTTAGCAGCCTGAGGACCTCTTGCGCCTTCAACTACTTCGAATTCAACTTCCTGACCTTCGTCTAAAGTTTTGAACCCTTCCTGTTCAATTGCAGAAAAGTGTACGAATACATCTTTGCCGTCCTGACCTTCGATAAAACCATAACCTTTTTCTGCATTAAACCATTTTACTTTACCCTGCATGTGAATCATCCTTTCAAGATAGATAATAGCTTGCTGATTCGCAGCTACATTAACCATTATAACGGTCTTACAAATAAATGGCAAGGACTTTTGCACATTTCAGAGAAAATTTATTTGGATTCGTGCTCTAAGCGAGAGACTAATCGATGATAGGCTGGATTAAACCGTACTGGCCATCTTTACGTTTGTAAACAACGTTGATAGCGTTGCTTTCGTTGTGCAGGAATACGAAGAAATCATGTTCCAGTAATTCCATCTGCATAATCGCTTCTTCTTCATCCATTGGTTTTACTACGAAGCTTTTGGTTTTGATGATTTCAGATTCTTCTTCCACAACTGGCACTTCGTTAATAATCTGTGCTTTGCCTTTGCGGTTGATTTTAGTTTTGTATTTGCGAACCTGTCTTTCCAGTTTATCTACAACACCGTCGATGGATGCGTACATATCGTTTGTAGCATCTTCTGCACGCAGAATGTAACGGTTCATCGGAATGGTAGCTTCAACGCGATGCAGACCTTTTTCTACAACCAGTGTTACGGTTGC
The DNA here is from genome assembly GCA_036826195.1 of Peptococcaceae bacterium. Classification (GTDB taxonomy): domain Bacteria; phylum Bacillota; class Peptococcia; order Peptococcales; family Peptococcaceae; genus UBA7185. Next base: position 8,156 of record DAISWV010000035.1, read on the forward strand.
AGCTAAATCAGCATCAGCAAAATATTTGTCCAGTTTTGCAAACCGTTTTTCGATATAGTCTGTTAATGGTTCAGTAACTTGAGTGTTTTTGGCTTTTACAGTGATTCTCATAATTGCCAACTCCTTTCGGGTTAAAAAAATTGAGTCCAGATAGATAAAAAATATTTATCTGTTTACTCTATTATGAACGATAATTGCGAATTTGTAAATATGTTTTTTGAAAATTTATTAAATTAATTGCATAAAGCAGGATTTCAGACCGTACATAAGGTATTTTTTACATGAAATACTGTTTCAAGCAAGGTCTGAGTATGTTATAATATAAGTTATGGTTTAGAACCCAGAATATAAGGAGGGTATATTTCAATGGCGTTTGAATTTTTACGAAGCTTTATTGAAAATAACGATACCAAAAAAGATATAAAAAAACTGGATAAATATGTGGCACAGATTAACAGCTATTCCGATGCTATGAGCAAACTGTCTGACGAAGCTCTGCGCGCAAAAACCGATGAGTTCAAATCTCGTCTGGCAAAAGGGGAGACACTGGATCAGCTTCTGCCGGAGGCGTATGCGGTTGTACGTGAGGCATCTACCCGCGTGTTAGGGATGCGTCATTTTGATGTGCAGATGATGGGCGGCGTGGTTCTGCATCAGGGCCGTATTGCGGAAATGAAAACCGGTGAAGGGAAAACCCTGGTAGCAACGCTGCCGGTATATCTGAATGCGTTAACTGGAAAAGGCGTTCATGTTATTACCGTTAATGACTATCTGGCTACCCGCGACAGCGAACAGATGGGGCAGCTGTATAATTTCCTGGGCTTAAGCGTTGGTTTAATTGTACATGGTCTGGACTTTAATCAGAGAAAAGAAGCCTACGCAGCAGATATTACCTACGGTACCAACAACGAGTTCGGTTTTGACTATCTGCGTGACAACATGGTTATGCATCCGGAAAATATGGTACAGCGTGAACTGAATTATGCATTAGTCGACGAGGTGGACAGCATCCTCATCGATGAAGCCAGAACGCCATTAATTATTTCCGGTCCGGCAGAAAAACCAAAAGATTATTACACCGTTGTATCCAAGCTGATTCCTCGTCTGCGTGCAGAAGAAGACTACACCGTGGATGAAAAAGCCAAAAACGTTGTGCTGACCGAAGAAGGGGTAGCCCATGTGGAAAGACTGCTGGGCATTGAAAACCTTGCTGATGAAAACAACATGGAGCTGGCGCATCACGTGAACCAGGGTCTGCGTGCCCATGTTATCATGAAACGCGACCGTGACTATGTGGTACGCGATGATCAGGTTATCATCGTAGATGAATTTACTGGTCGTTTAATGTTTGGCCGCCGCTACA
>DAISWV010000036.1:0-9368 GCA_036826195.1 Peptococcaceae bacterium
TTGAATTTCTCTTCTATCCCACCGTCATCGTTGAGACGGTATCGATATTCGGTGTAATCTTCAAATACGGTCTCGATTACTTCAATCAGTTTGTGGTACCCGGCTAGGACGGTCTCTGGCATAGCGATGCAGCTCAGGGCAAAGAGGATCAGCACGGCTGCGATGCATTGTTTTGCATAAAAGGTGAACCCCATGGAATATTTTGCGGCTTCGACGGCTCCGCGTTTTACTTCGTGAATCAGTGCTGCCATATTGAGCCGGAATTTTCCGTGAAAGATATGGTCGGGATAATCGTTGTAACTATCAAATATCGCCAGTTCATATTCCAGCACTTCCCGGGCAGCTTCGCGCAGTTCTTCCTCGGTAATGATTCGTCTCGGCATCAGGCGTCACCCCGCCCTTCTGCTGATAATAGATCCGCCAGTTTCTTTTTACCACGGCTTAAATCCTTTTCAATTTTAGAAACCGTAAAGCCGGTAATTTCAGAAATCTCCCGATTATCATAACCCAGTACATAGCGAAGCAGCAGAACATCATGATAATCATCAGATAGTTTACGCAGTGCTTTGCCCACTTCACTTCTGCAAAAGTCAGTCATTTCCGGCATTTCCACAGCAGCGCCGCAGCTTTCCAGAAAATTATAGTGTTCATTATCCTCCGATTCCGGTTCATATACTTCTTTTTCAAAATAAGTCTTGCGTTTTCGATAGGCATCAATAGCCGCTCGCCTGGTGACTATCATGACAAAGCTTTTCGTATCACTGGATTTCGCATCGCTGATTTTATTCATATTACGGGCAATTTTACAAAAGGCATCATGTACCGCATCCTCTGCCAGAAAATCATCGCGCAGAATTTCTCTGGCTTTATAGTACATCGGCTTTTTGTATTGATGGTACAGATATTCAAACTTACTCTGGTCCTCTTCACTGTCAATCAGGGCCAGATAATAAGCCAGCGTATAACGAATCCATTTCATGATAATCACTTCCGTCTTTTCGTATATTGCCAATGATTATAACACACTCTCAGCAAAAGATTTTTCAATTTTCTTGTATCCCCGCCCAAGTTTATTTAAGTACGAACACAAAAACAGGGCCTTGCCTAACGGCAAAGCCCTGTTTATTAATACACTATAAAATTATTGTCTAAAACTGATTCAGATAATTTAAAACACCTTCATAAATACCTTCTGCCAATTCCTGACGGTAGGAATCTTTCGCCAGAAGGGCTTCCTCTGCTTCATTGCTCAGGAAACCGGTTTCAACTAAAATAGACGGACGGTCATTTTCACGCAGCACCGCATAATTAGCAGTCCGTACATCGGAAGCAGTTCCAGTTGCTGCATGCATCGCATCACTTACGTTTTCCGCCAGTGCTTTGCGCACATAACTCTGGGCATACAGATTTGCATTAGAAGATGGCGCATAGTAGTACACCTGAATTCCGCTCGGAGCTGTGTTGGTAGACGAGTTGGCATGAATACTGATAAACATATCTGCTTCTGCTTTATTCGCCATGTCCGAACGTTCTGGCAGTCCAAGGCGTACATCACTCTCACGAGTCATCAGCACTGTGGCACCTGCATCCTCCAGCAGGTCGCGCAGCTTCATCCCAACGGTAAAGCCGACTTCTGCGTCAGTAACACCCAGTACACGGCCAATCGCACCCGGATCACTGCCGCCATGGCCAGGGTCAATCACAATCACTTTGCCTCTTAACCCGTATTCCCCTGCGTTATGCTGATTATATGCGGTAATCACTAAATTGTCCCCATCTTCTTTTACCGTGCAGTATGCACCTTTCTGTAAATCCATTGTTACTTTCAGTGCATTTTCGCCGGCATCCTGCACCTGCAGATGCTGCAGCGGACCATTATAACTCTGATTAATGCTGTCACTGGTATGCAGATACACATTGCTTAACAAAAGCACCAGCTGATTCGCCGTTGCTTTTGTCGTGCTGTACGCATTGCCTTTTCCATGACGCAGCGTCACCACCGTTTTACCGCTCTGTTCTTTTACGGATTCCAGCGTCAGACGGGTTTTCTCCACAGAAGACACCTGACCGCTGTTACCCGCTGCGGCTGTGTATTTTTCTGTCAGCCAGCTGGCAATCCACACATTGCGGTCTCCGTATTTTACCTGATACCACACTTTTCCGTCTACCGTTTTCTGGGTCAGCACGGTAAAAATAACACCTTTATTCACTGTGCCAGCCACAGTATTACCAGTTCCGGCTTCTGTACGCAGATTTACCCCTGTTGCATTTACCACGACTTTCTGTCCAGCCATGCTGGAAGATGTTCCGCTCTGGCTGCCGGTACTGCTATTTGTGCCACTGGTTCCACTGCTGCTTTCTTTTGCTTCGGCTGTCAGCCAGCCTGCAATCCAGACTTTTACACCGGATTTCATTTTCACCTGATACCAGATGTCCCCGTCCACTTTTGTTTCGTTCAAAACAGTAAAAGTATCACCCTTTACAGCCTGTCCAAGTACCGCAGAAGTCGTATTGGTGCTGGCACGTAAATTTACCACACTGCCGGTCACAGAAATAGTTTTGCCAACCATACTGCTGCCGGATGTGCTTGCTGTATTCGAGCCAGCTGTCGTGCTGCTGTTTTCCGTACTGGTGCCTGCCTGGCTGTCTGCTGCTTTCTCTGTGTACCAGGATGCAATCCACATAGCATCTCCGCCAGATGTCCGCATAACCTGATACCAGAGTTTATTATCTACCGTTTTTGTACCGGTTACAATCAGCGTTTCACCTTTTTTGGCCGTACCGACCGTAGAGCTTCCAGTACCTGCATCACTGCGCAGGTTCACACCGCTGCCGGATACTGTTACTTTCTGTCCAATAATATCTCCTTTTGTATTTACATTGCTGCTGCCAGCACTGCCAGTCGGTTTTGGAGCAATCACCAGACCGTTTTTGGCATCAAAATTATAGTTCCAGTCAAATTCGGTTACCGCAAACCGCCAGGTCAGCGGAAAATACGTTACATCTCGGAACAGCAGCAGAGGATATTCCTCTTTGCTGTTATTGATAGATTTTCCGTTCACTGTAATTTTTCCGCCAGCGATTGCAGCTTTATAGCTTTTTGCATTGGCTGCACCGGCTTTATATGGTTTGTAAGAACTCTGTGCCGTTTTCTGATCAGGCACTTCTGCAGCTTTATCAATTACCAGCCCTGTCTGCTGTGTCCAGCTGGAATCCAGTCCTAACAGTCGTGTATCCGCCCAGGTCATCGGCACATAGGTGATATCTTTATACACCAGCATCGGATACTGATTCTGACTCTGTTCTATCGTTACACCATTCAGCGTTACCGGAAACGACGGCAGCGTTACTGTCACATCTGCAGCCAGTACCGGCGCTGTATGTAATCCCATAGCAAGCAGCGCCGTACACACTGCACCTGCTATTTTTTTCATAATTCATTCCTCTCTTTCCTGTTAATCCTTTAACAAAAGATGATTCCATTTCACCATATTTCTAAAAAAACTCACCGTTTTATTATACAGGATAATCGCATGATTGCAAATCGGTAAAATGTTCCGATATGGCTTTAGACGCCATAAAACTGCAGATAGTTCCATCAGGATGTTTTATGTTACAGCTTTTTTTGCCGGTTACATCTAAATTACAGCTAATTATAAAAAAACACCGCCTCTTTTCAGAGACGGTGTGAGAGATCAGAAATCAATTATTTTTCTGCGTTTTCTTTTACCATTGCACGAACTTTTAAGGACAGACCAAACAGGTTGATGAAACCTTCTGCATCGTGGTGGTCATACAGATCGCCAGTAGTGAAGGATGCCAGGCTTTCGCTGTACATGCTGTATGGAGAAGTGGTGCCCTGTTTGATGATGTTGCCTTTGTACAGTTTCATTTTTACTTCACCGGTCATGTTCTGTTCGGTGGATTCAATGAATGCCTGTAAAGCTTCTCTTAATGGAGTGAACCATTTGCCTTCGTATACAACGTCGGAGTATCTGGTAGCTACCATTTTTTTGAATGCGAATGTATCGCGGTCGGTAATCAGTTCTTCCAGCTGTTTGTGTGCTTCAACCAGAATGGTACCGCCTGGTGTTTCATATACACCGCGGGATTTCATACCAACTACACGGTTTTCTACGATATCCACAATACCGATCCCATGTTTGCCGCCCAGTTCATTCAGAGCAGTGATAATTTCGGATACTTTCATTGCTTTGCCGTTCAGAGCCACTGGTACCCCTTTTTCAAAGCTCAGAGTCAGTTCTTCTGCTTCGTCTGGTGCTTTTTCAGGAGATACGCTCAGTACCAGCAGGTGGTCGTAATTTGGAGCGGTTGCAGGGTTTTCCAGTTCCAGACCTTCATGGCTGATGTGCCACAGGTTGCGGTCACGGCTGTAGCTTGTGGTTGTGGAGAATGGCAGAGTGATGCCGTGTGCTTCACAGTAAGCAATTTCGTCTTCGCGGGACTGCATGTTCCACAGTTCGTTCATACGCCATGGCGCAATGATTTTTAAATCTGGAGCCAGTGCTTTAATGCCCAGTTCGAAACGAACCTGGTCGTTCCCTTTCCCGGTTGCACCGTGGCAGATTGCTACAGCACCTTCTTTACGAGCTACTTCTACTAATTTTTTCGCAATCAGAGGACGAGCCATAGAGGTGCCCAGCAGATATTTATTTTCGTAAACAGCGCCAGCCTGTACACATGGCATTACGAAATCTTCGCAGAATTCATCTACCACGTCTTCGATGTATAATTTGCTTGCGCCGGAGTACAGAGCGCGTTCTTCCAGACCATCCAGTTCTTCGCCCTGACCTACGTTTACACAGCAGCAGATTACATCGTAATCAAAATGTTCTTTTAACCATGGGATAATGGTTGTGGTATCTAAACCACCGGAATATGCTAATACTACTTTTTCTTTAGACATTGAATATTTCGCTCCTTAAAGTTTGTAGAATTATAATAATCTTTATTTCAGGCGCAGAGAAAATTTCGTAGAACAAGGCGGCTTTTCAATTTTTGAGCGACGCGTACTTTGAGGTACGCAAGGCGAAAAAATTGAAAAACAACGCAGTTATACGGAATTTTAACCAGCCAGTCATTACATTACGGTTGCCATAATCGCTTTATGCGCATGCAATCTGTTTTCTGCCTCATCAAATACAACAGACTGTGCACTTTCCATTACTTCATCGGTCACTTCGTAGCCGCGATATGCAGGCAGACAATGCATAAAGATTGCATCCGGTTTTGCCAGAGCCATCATAGCGCTGTCAACGGTATAACCTGCAAATGCTTTCTGACGCACTTCTTTTTCTGCTTCCTGGCCCATACTTGCCCAGGTATCGGTGTAAACAACATCTACCCCTGCGATAGCTTCTTTCGGGTCATGCATAACGGTTACGCTGCCGCCGGATTCAGCCGCATACTGCTGTGCCAGAGCAACGATTTCCGGATTTGGCATATAGCCTTCCGGACATGCCACAGTTACGTCCATACCAACTTTAGCGCCGCCAATCATCAAAGAATGGGTCATATTGTTCCCATCGCCAACATATGCAAATTTAATGCCTTTCAGGCGGCCTTTGTGTTCCTGAATCGTAATCAGGTCTGCCACTACCTGAGTTGGATGATAATCATCGGTTAAACCATTGATAACCGGTACATCAGCATACTGTGCCAGTTCTTCCACTTCCGCATGGCTGTAGGTACGAATCATAATCCCATCTACATAGCGGGATAATACACGCGCAGTATCTTTAATCGGTTCGCCGCGGCCAATCTGTAAATCATTGGTGCTTAAAAACAGAGCCTGGCCACCTAACTGGTACATCCCTACTTCAAAAGACACGCGGGTTCTGGTGGAGGATTTCTGGAAAATCATACCCAGACTTTTGCCTTCCAGCACCGGTGTTGGAATCCCGGCTTTCAGTTTTGCTTTTAAATCAATCCCCAGATTTACCATGTCCACAATTTCCTGACCGGTGAAATCTTTCAAGGTTAAAAAGTCTCTGCCTTTTAAACTCATAATTATTCACGCTCCTTATATCATTGTATAATCATACATCACTATTAATAATAATTCAATAGAAAAGCCAGAACTTTCTAAAAAATTTCTAAATTTTATGATACCAGATTTCTCGCTGTTTTTCCATGAAAAATATCAAAAATACAAAATTTAATTTCACAGCATACCAAAATACAGAACAACCCGATATACAGTACTCCTGTATATCGGGTTGTTTTCGAGTTTTTCTGCTTTTTATTCAAATATATCTGCCAGGCTGTCTCTGATCCCCAGCGTGTTGTTTTTTAATGCACTGTAACCGTAAAAAATACTGCCATCCACCTGGCGATTTGCCCGGTTGTATGCAATCTGCCGTTCCAGCTCCAGACCATCCATCCACTGTGTTCCCTGGGCACTGTCACCAGTTTTATATGCAGCATGACCAATATAGAGTTTTACATCAGTACCGCGAGCCACGTTGCTCCACCAGTCAACCAGAACCGCATAATCACATTTGCTGTGCCCAATCTGCCAGTAAATCTGCGGCGCAATGTAATCCACCCAGCCGTTTTTCACCCATTTACGGGTATCCGCATAATGGTCGTAATAAGTCTCTACTCCGGCGGATGTGTCAGAACCATTTGGATTGGTTGTTTTATTGGCCCACACCCCTGCCGGACTGACACCAAACACCGCACCCGGTTTCTGCTGTGTCAGCTGATGCGTTTCCTGTACCAGTAAATCTACGTTGTGGCGGCGCCAGTCTTCGATGCTGTTATAACCGGCACCATATTTCTGATAGGTATCGGCATCATCAAAAGTTCCTGTCGGATAAAAATAATCATCATAGTGAATCCCTGCAATGTCGTAATTGTCCAGCAGTTCCTTTACACCCTGCAGCACCAGATAGCGAGACATCGGTTCCCCCGGATTCAGATACAGTTCTCCGCTGGAATGAGCCACCACTAAATCCGGATACAGCCGTGCCGGATTATCATCGCTCAGTGCATTTAAATCCAGACTCGGTTTTTCTGCCGTGCCGCGGGTAATTTTGTACGGGTTAATCCACGCATGAATTTCGATTCCATGAGCCTTCCCCTGACGAATCAGATACTCTAGAGGATCAAAGTTCTGCGCCGGAGCCTTGCCCTGACTGCCGGTCAGATATTTTGACCATGGAAACAGAGCCGAATCATACAGTGCGTCGGCTGTGGGACGTACCTGAAAAAACACTGCGTTCAGGTTCATAGCTTCTGCATCGGCAATAATCTGATTCAGTTCCTGCTTCATCTGACTCACCGATAAATTCTGTTTACTTGGAAAATCAATATTATATACGCTGGCAATCCACATCCCGCGCATCTCTTCCGGCACTGCTGCCTCTGCACGCTGACTGCCGGAAAAATGATAACCGCCAAACATTGCTGTTACTATAAATGTCAGCAGGCACAGTTTTGCAATCCAGTTTTTCATATAGCTCCCCCTTTGATATCAACCATCACCGATAGTTTATGCTTTAACTGACGATATTGTGGCTCCAGTTGTTCCAGAAGTGCATAAAATTCCACCGAATGATTATTATGAATAAAATGCACATATTCATGAATCAGCACCTGCCGGATACAATCTGCCGGTGCCATGGCAAGCCACAGGTTCAACACAATTTTCTTCTTCTGGCTGTAACAGATTCCCCAGCTGCCGCGCATTTTCCGTACAGTAAACTCCGGCTCCGGCAAAAGCAAATGATCCATTCGCTCCCGAACCAGCCGGTTTTGTTCCGGAAGAATTTCGTTCAGCATCTGCTCCCGATAAAACTGCTCCACCATCTGCCGGCAATGCGCTTCCGTTTTACACCCGGAAAGTGTTAGAGATTTACCATCCCACTGCCAGCTGCGTTTTCCCTGTTGTGTTACAGACAACGGATACAAGTCACCCAGATAGGCCGCCTGGCCGCCATCGCAATAGCGATTTTTCAGTCCGGCTTTTTGCCGTTCCTCATAAAACGCTTCCGTTTTTTTCTGGTGCGTTGTAATCCAGCTTTGTTTTTTTTCAACAATATCGCGAATAGCTGTTTCGCTGGTACGGTTCGGAGCTGTCACTTCCAATGTGCCATCCGGGCGAATCCGCAGTGTAATATTTTTTACACGTTTATATATTACGGTATATTCTATCATATTTTTCACCGTCATTCTACAAAAAGCTTATGTATTATTATCTTTTTTATTTCCAGTCTGATAAAAAACAAGGACTGCTGCATATTGTGCAACAGCCCCGTTTTATGATTATTCAGAATTGTATTAATCTATCAGTCAATCTTTTCTGCTTTTTTACCCTGTTCCAGAACTTCCTGCGCCAGATTTACCGCGTGGTCACCAATACGTTCCAGATTGGACAGAATATCCAGATATACAGCACCGGCACCGGCACTGCATGCCCCTGCGTTCAGGCGGGCAATATGACCTTTGCGCAGTTCCACTTCCATTACGTCAACACGGTCATCCTGCTCAATAACCTTGATAGCCAGATCACGGTTGTTGTTACGCAGTGCTTCCAGCGCATCGCGTACCGCATCCTGTACCAGTTCCATCATTTCACGCAGGCCATCGTTGGCACTCTTAGACATCTCAATTTTGTTTTCCAGACAGTAATCAGTCAGCTCGATCAGATTTTCTGCATGGTCACCGATACGTTCCAGGTCACCTACTGCCTGCAGCAGCATGTAGCTTCGTTTCGACAGCACCTGATCCAGATCGTGATTATGGGTCACCTCTACTACATAATTGGTAATAGCCTGTTCCAGCATGTCCACTGTTTCCTCGCGTCTCAGCGCTTCATTTTTATCATCTTCGCCGTGCAGGAAATAATAATCAATAGCGTATTCCAGCGATTCGTTCGCGTAACGGCCCATGTGCAGCATTTCGCGGCTCGCACAGGATAATGCCATCGGCGCACTGTTTAACAGACGGCGTTCCAGATATTTTGGCTGAGTTGCCCAGTCTGTATGTTCTTCTTTCTCCGGAATCAGTTTACATACCAGCTTATCCAGAATAGAAACAAATGGAAGGAACATCAAAGTATTCGTAATATTAAACAGACCATGAGTAAATGCAATCTGCATTTTGATGTTCATCATTTCCCAGCCGCCCGGGGTAAAGTTTGCCACCGTTTCCACAATAATCGGAAAAATGCCCAGCACAAACAGCGGCAGGAAAATCAGTGTACCGATTGTATTAAACAACAGGTTGATAAAGGATGTGCGTTTTGCATTTAATGTAGTACCTAAGCCAGCCAGCAGAGCGGTTACGGTGGTACCAATATTACTGCCGAACAGCATTGGCACAACCTGATTATAGGTCATAAC
>DAISWV010000037.1:0-9342 GCA_036826195.1 Peptococcaceae bacterium
ATTTCTTTCTTAATGCTGCCGCTGAACATTGTAGAACAGTTTACACGTCCGCTGTCTCTGGCGTTACGTCTTTACGGTAGTGTTTACGGGGAAGAAATGGTAGTTGCAAGTTTAGCTGCACTGTGTCCGCTGGTTCTGCCGCTGACCATGCAGGTAATGGGTATTCTGTTTGGTGCTATCCAGGCTTTCGTATTTACACTGTTAGCTTCTATCTATCTGGAAGAAGCAACTGCTGTACATCACTAAGCCTTGATATAATAGTTTAATCTTATTTCAGAGGTTTATCTCTGAAGATTCCCAATAAAGTATTGGAAGGAGGTCGAATTTAATGGAATTATTAGGTTTAGCAGCTGCATTAGCAGTAGCAATCGCAACAATCGGCCCTGGTCTGGGTCAGGGTATTGCTGCTTCTAAAGCAATGGAAGCTATCGCTCGTCAGCCAGAAGCTTCTGGTGATATCCGTACATCCTTAATCCTGGCGTTAGCATTTATGGAAGCATTAACAATTTACGGCTTACTGATTGCCTTCATGATTTTAGGTAAATTCTAATTAGAGTTACTCTGATTACATCCTATTATCAAGGAATCAAGAAACAAGGTAATGTAAGGGTCTAAGTAGGCGATTGGGACTTGGTCCAATCGCCTATTGTTAGTATTACCGGAAAAACTGGTTTATTCAACCATGCGTATACATCTATGTATCGACCCCGCATGAGAGGAGGTTATGTACTTGGATATCAATCCATCTACAGTAATTTTTGCGATTATTAACTTCTGTATTCTGGTTGTCGGTTTAAAAGTATTTTTATACAAACCAGTATGTAACATGCTGGACAGCCGTAAAGAAGAAGTTGCAAATAACTTAAATTCTGCTGAAGAAGCAAAACTGGAAGCGCAGAAACTGAAAGATGAATATGCTGCTCAGCTGCAGAACGCTAGAAGCGAAGCACAGGATATTATCAATCAGGCTGCGAAAATCGGTGAACAGACAAAAGCTGATATCGTGAGCGAAGCGAGAGAAGAAGCGGCAAGACTGACTGCAAAAGCACAGGCTGACATTGCCCGCGAAAAAACCGAAGCGTTAAACGAAATCAGAAATGAAATTGCTGACCTGGCAGTGCTGGCTGCAGCAAAAGTTGTTGGTAAAACAATTGATGTTGCAGACCATCAGAATATGGTCAATGACTTTGTTAAAGAGGTAGGGGAAGCGAAATGATGAACACAGCAGTAGCGAAACGTTACGGGCAGGCTCTCTTACAGATTGGTCAGGAAAAAAACGCTATCGATCAGTATCAGAATGAACTGAAACTGGCGGTAGATACAATTGATAATAATGCTGAATTAAAAGAAATTTTAATTAGCCAAACTGTCAGCAGCGATAAAAAGAAAGCGATCGTGAAAGAACTGTTCGGCGCTCAGGTTGATAAAAATATCATGAATCTGCTGTATGTAGTGATTGATAAAAATCGCGAAGAGTATCTGGCAGCTATTTACGAAACTTACTGCGCTTATGCTGATGAAGTCCGCAACATTGCTTTTGCTGATGTCGTTTCTGCATATCCGTTAACTGAAGAACAGGAAACTGCTCTCAGTGCCCAGCTGGCTAAACTGTCTGGGAAAACTGTTAAGCTGAATGTCAGCGTTGATGAAAGCCTGTTGGCCGGATTAAAAGTAACATTTGGTGACAAGGTATATGACGGCACAGTAGGTGCCCGCCTTGCAGGCATGAAAAATAAATTACACGAAGTACAGTTTTAATGAAAGATTGAGGTGAGGGACTAAAATGAGTATCAGACCAGAGGAAATTAGTTCCATTCTGAAAAATCAAATCGAAAACTACGATAACGGCGTTGAAGCAAGCGATATCGGTACTGTAATCGAAGTAGGTGACGGTATTGCTCAGGTTTACGGCCTGAAAAATGCGATGGTAAACGAACTGTTGGAATTCCCTGGCGGCGTTCAGGGTATGGCACAGAACCTGGAAGAAGACCATGTTGGCTGCGTTATCTTAGGCCCATACAAACATATTAAAGAAGGCGACCCTGTTAAGAAAACAGGTCGTATCGTTGAGGTTCCAGTAGGTGAAGCTCTGCTGGGTCGTGTAGTAAGTGCAACAGGTCAGCCAATCGACGGCAAAGGTCCTATCGTAACTGATAAATACAGACCGGTAGAATCCATCGCACCTGGTGTAATTACTCGTAAAGGCGTACATCAGCCATTACAGACAGGGATTAAATGTATTGACGCCCTGGTTCCAATCGGTAAAGGTCAGCGTGAATTAATCATCGGTGACCGTCAGACTGGTAAAACTGCGGTAGCTCTGGACACCATCATCAACCAGAAAGGGAAAGATGTAATCTGTATCTACGTTGCTGTAGGTCAGAAAGCTTCTACCGTAGCAAACGTTGTAAGCAAACTGGAAGAATACGGCGCAATGGAATACTCTATCGTAGTTGCTGCGACCGCTTCCGAACCAGCTCCAATGTTATACATCGCTCCATACGCAGGTGCTGCGATGGGTGAAGAATTCATGTTCAACGGCAAAGACGTTCTGATTGTATACGATGACCTGTCCAAACAGGCTGTTGCATACCGCGAACTGTCCCTGCTGCTGAAACGTCCTCCAGGCCGTGAAGCTTACCCTGGTGACGTATTCTATTTACACTCCCGTCTGCTGGAACGTGCAGCGAAACTGGAAGACAAACTGGGCGGCGGCTCCATGACAGCTCTGCCAATTATCGAAACCCAGGCTGGCGACATTTCTGCATACATTCCAACAAACGTAATCTCCATTACTGACGGTCAGATCTTCCTGGAAGCTGACTTATTCAACGCTGGTGTACGTCCTGCTATCAACGCAGGGGTATCCGTATCCCGTGTAGGTGGTTCTGCACAGGTTAAAGCGATGAAAAAAATCTCCGGTAACCTGCGTCTGGACTTAGCGCAGTACACCGAGTTAAAAGCGTTTACACAGTTCGGTTCCGACCTGGATGCTGCTACAAAAGCAACTCTGGACCGCGGTGCACGCGTAATGGAAATGTTAAAACAGGGTCAGTATGTTCCAATGCCTGTAGAAGATCAGGTTGTTATCATTTATGCTGTATCCAAAGGTTACACAGATGATATCGCTGTTGAAAAAATCGGTGCATTCGAAGCTGGTCTGTTAAACTTTATGAAATCCTCCAGCTACAAAGCTAGCGTATTAGACGTTATCGCATCTACCGGTAAACTGGAAGGTGCTGCTGACGAAGCGCTGGTAAAAGCAATCACTGAATTCAAAGCAACTTTCCAGGCGTAAGCCCGTGAGCTGTTTTGATTCTTCGAGAGGGTGGTGAATAAGGTTTGGCTAGTGGTAAGGAAATAAAACGACGGATCCGCAGTGTTCAGAGTACCGGTAAAATCACAAAAGCGATGAAACTGGTATCTGCTTCCAAGCTGCGCCGCGCGCAGGGCTCTGTAGTATCCGCTCGTCCATACAAAGATAAATTAAAAGAAGTACTTTCCCGGCTGGTAGCGAGCGCAGGTGCATCTGTATCTGATCCGCTGCTGGAAGTCAGAGAAGTAAAACGAGTTGGTTATGTTGTTTTTGCCTCCAACAAAGGCTTAGCCGGTGGTTACAATGCAAACATCATGAAAGAAGCGCTGGCTCAGGTAAAAGCTACCGAAGCGGCTGGCTATGAAGTTGGCATCGTAGCAGTTGGTAAAAAACCAAGAGATTTCTTCCAGAAACGTGGCTACACAATCGACGAAGAATTCCTGGCTGTGAATGATATTCCATCTGCAGCAGATGCGGATGCCATCACAAAAATGATTAAAACCGCTTATGTAACAGGGAAATACGATGAAGTACACATTGTATATGCGGAATTCCGCAGTGCTATGTCGCAGATTCCAAAAGCTGTGAAAGTGCTCCCGATTGAAACACCGGAAAGTGAAGCCGCAGATGGTCTGGATTATATCTTCGAACCGTCTCCGGATATCGTATTAAGTCAAATTCTGCCTTTATATTTAGCAAACCAGGTATTCAGTGCATTAACAGAAGCGAAAGCAGGGGAACATGGCGCTCGTATGACCGCGATGTCTGCAGCTAGTGATAATGCGGCAGCACTGGTAGCACGTCTGGATCTGGAATACAACCGTGCGCGTCAGGCTGCTATTACAAATGAAATTACTGAAATCTGTGCCGGTGCAAATGCACTGAACGGCTAATATACAGGTAACTATGTGAAGAAGGAGGTTTACCAATCTTGAATAAAGGTAAAATTATTAGAGTCGTTGGTCCAGTCGTTGACGTTGAGTTTACCGCTGATAATCTGCCAGCAATTTACAACGCTGTTGTAATCCGCACAGAAGACCAGGACGATAAAAATTTTGAAGTTAATCTGACATTGGAAGTTGAACAGCATCTGGGTAACAATACTGTAAGATGCGTTGCAATGTCTGCTACAGATGGTCTGGTTCGTGGTATGGTTGCTGTTGATACAGGTTCTCCAATCACTGTACCAGTAGGGGATGCTACCCTGGGTCGTCTGTTAAACGTAGTTGGTGAAGCCATTGATGAACAGGGTCAGGTAGAAGGTGAAAGATGGGGTATCCACAGAGAAGCTCCTACTTTTGCTGAACAGAATGCTGCAAAAGAAATTCTGGAAACAGGTATCAAAGTTATTGACCTGATCTGCCCATATGTAAAAGGTGGTAAAATCGGTCTGTTCGGTGGTGCCGGCGTAGGTAAAACCGTATTAATTCAGGAACTGATTCGTAACATCGCGTACGAACACGGTGGTTATTCCATTTTCGCAGGCGTTGGTGAACGTACTCGTGAAGGGAAAGACTTACTGGTTGAAATGACAGAATCCGGCGTTATCAACAAAACCGCCATGGTATTCGGTCAGATGAACGAGCCGCCTGGAGCTCGTATGCGTATCGCTCTGACAGGTCTGACCATCGCTGAATACTTCCGTGATGTTCAGGGTCAGGACGTACTGCTGTTCATCGACAACATTTTCCGTTTCACCCAGGCTGGTTCTGAAGTATCCGCTCTGCTGGGCCGTATGCCTTCCGCAGTAGGTTACCAGCCAACACTGGCAACTGAAATGGGTCAGATGCAGGAACGTATTACATCTACAAACAAAGGGTCCATCACATCTGTACAGGCTGTATATGTGCCTGCCGATGACTTAACTGACCCTGCTCCTGCAACAACATTCGCGCACTTAGACGCGAAAACTGTATTAAACCGTGCAATTTCCGCAAAAGGTATCTACCCTGCAGTAGACCCTCTGGATTCTACATCCCGTATTCTGGACCCACTGGTAGTAGGCGAAGAACACTACAATGTAGCCCGCGGCGTACAGCAGGTTCTGCAGGAATACAAAGAACTGCAGGATATCATTTCCATCTTAGGTATGGATGAATTAACCGACGAACAGAAACTGACAGTAGCACGTGCTCGTAAAGTAGAACGTTTCCTGTCTCAGTCCTTCTTCGTTGCGGAACAGTTCACAGGTAACCCAGGTCAGTATATTCCACTGAAAGACACAATCCGTGGCTTTAAAGAAATCCTGGATGGTAAACATGACGATCTGCCGGAAGGTGCATTCCTGATGGTAGGTACCATTGAAGATGCCGTAGAAAAAGCTAAGAAAATGATGGCGTAAGGGGGATTGGCAAATGGCTGATAATACCCTGAAACTGGAAGTTATTACTCCGGAACAGATTGCTTTACAGGATGAAAGTACATCTGTTGTAGTACCTGGCGTAGATGGTGAGCTTGGTATCTGGCCAAATCACGCACCGCTGCTGGCAGGTTTAAAACCTGGTGTAATCACTTATAAAACAGCATCCGGCACACAGAAACTGGTTGTATCCGGCGGTTTCATCGAAATCTCCAACAATGTAATCAGTGTTATTGCTCCGGCTGCTGAAAAAGCTTCTGATATCGATTTTGCCAGAGCTGAGGCTGCGAAAAAACGCGCAGAAGAACGTCTGGCACAGAAAAATGCCGATATCGATATTGCGAGAGCACAGGCTGCTCTGGCAAGAGCAAAAGCTCGTCTGAGCGTTCGCTAAACGATGCTGAATAATCAGAACCGTTTCCTTCGGGAAGCGGTTCTTTTTGTTTCAAAGCAGAAAATAGATTGCTTCCGCTATCCGGCTGCAGTGGTGATCTATCAGCAATATTAAACGCTTTGTTACTAATTTTTTATTTGACCGTGAGCGCAAAATACGGTATCATAAGAAATGATGTGTTATTATGCAAGGCGTGTCATTTACTACGAACATTATAGAATTATTTGCATATACTAGACGCATAAGATACAAGAACATACGCAGCTATCTGTCTCGTGTTCCTGTACTTTATGCGTAATTACAGAACTACTCCTAGAGGGAGGTACAGAACCTTGGATAAGCTGATTGTTACAGGCGGCAATACTATCCGCGGGGAAGTCACCATCAGCGGTGCAAAAAATGCAGTGCTGCCGATTATCATCGGGGCGCTTCTGGCTGATGATGTAACCGTGCTGCATGATGTGCCGAATTTATCCGATGTGGCAACCATCAGAGAAATTCTCGAAACACTGGGTGCTGATATTACCTACGAAAATCATACCATGACCATCGACTGCCGCAAGGTGGATCGTTATACTGCGCCGTACGATTATATTCAGAAAATGCGTGCCAGCGTTCTCATTATGGGGCCGCTGCTGGCTCGTTTCGGCAAGGCAAAAATCTCTATGCCTGGCGGATGTGCCATCGGCACACGTCCGATTGACCTGCACCTGAAAGGGCTGGAGGCTCTGGGTGCGAAAATTCAGATTAACCATGGCGATATGGATGCGGAAGTCTTGCAGGGCCGTCTGCAGGGCAGTCGGGTATATCTGGATTTTCCAAGCGTTGGAGCTACCGAACATATCATGATGGCGGCAGCCACCGCAGAAGGCACTACTATTATTGAAAACGCTGCAGAAGAACCGGAAATTGTGGACCTGGCCAACTTTTTAAACAGCATGGGTGCCAGCGTGCGCGGGGCAGGCACTAACATCATTAAAGTGGATGGTGTAGAAAAACTGCACGGCACCACCTATACCATTATTCCGGACCGCATCGAGGCCGGCAGCTACATGATTGCGGCAGCCATTACCGGCGGGGACTTACTGGTTAAGAATGTTATCACCGATCATCTGAAACCTCTGACAGCCAAGCTGGAAGAGTGCGGGGTGGAAATTATCGAAGAAGGCGGAAATGTCCGTGTAAAAGGGCATTTGCCGATTAAAGCGACAGATGTAAAAACCATGCCGCATCCAGGGTTTCCAACCGATATGCAGGCACAGTTTATGGCGTTAATGACTGTGGCAGACGGTACCAGCGTGGTGACAGAGACTGTTTTTGAAAACCGCTTTATGCATGCCGATGAACTGCGTCGCATGGGGGCTAATATTAAAACCGATGGCCGCAGTGCAGTCGTGGAAGGGGTAAGCCAGTTAGCCGGCTGCAAGGTAAAAGCAACCGACCTGCGTGCCGGTGCAGCGCTGATTATTGCAGCACTGGTAGCTGACGGGCAGACAGAGATTACCGGCTTAAACTACATTGACCGCGGTTATGAGGATTTAATCGAGAAGTTCCAGACAATCGGGGCGGACATTGTCCGTATCAACGGAGTAGACGAAGAATAAAATTATTTGAGAGGATTCCTTTACAGGAGTCCTCTTTTTGTTTGTCTTTTCTCTTGCTTTTTTGCGGCAAAACGCATATCATTATCACAGGAAAAAAACTGCATTCGCAAAGAGGGCGATTAATTATGAAAATTCTGATGCAGCTGGCTATTATTCTGTTAATCTGTCTGCTGGGGGAAGTCCTTGCCGCACTGCTGCCGTTTCCGTTTCCGGCCAGTGTAATCAGCATGCTTCTGGTGCTGGCGCTGCTTTTATGGGGGCCGTTAAAAATTTATCATATTCAGAAGCAGGCAAATTTTCTGCTGGATAATATGGGCTTCTTTTTTGTGCCGCCAACGGTGGCGATTCTGGGCTATCTAGGCTACATGAAAGGCAAAGCTGCGATTATTCTGTTTATCTGTTTTGTAACAGTAATTACGACCTTTGCCGTAACCTCCTGGACGGTTACGGCTGTAATGAAATACGAAAATCGTCGAAAGGAGCGAAACCGCTATGGAAAATCTGAGTGAACTGCTGTATTCGCCTTATTTTGGCGTGGTGCTGACCGTATTTGCTTATCAGATTGGCATCAGCATTCAGAAAAAAGCAAAGCATCCACTGGCGAATCCGATTTTAATTGCAGTATTGCTGATTATTGGTCTGCTGGTGGCATTTGACATTCCGCTGGAGGCATATCAGCAAGGCGGCAACTTAATATATCTGTTCCTGGCGCCTGCCACCGCAGCGCTTGCTGTGCCTATTTATAAAAACTGGCAGATTCTCCGTCTGAACTGGAAACCGATTCTTGCCGGCACAATGGCAGGTTCGCTAGCCTCTATTGTAATTGTATTTGGGCTTTGCAGGCTGTTTCAGCTGGATGAAACCCTCACCGCATCACTTTTAAGCAAGTCGGTCACCACCCCCATTGCAGCAGACATTACCGAGCAGCTTGGAGGCATCGTGCCCATTGCCATTGCTGCAGTGATCGTTTCCGGCATCACCGGCAATATTATGGCTCCGTTTTTAATAAAACTGTTCCGCGTGGAAGATCCGGTAGCACAGGGCATCGGAATTGGTACAGCAAGCCATGCCATCGGCACCACCCGTGCCATTGCCATAGGCGAACTGCAGGGTGCCATGAGCGGTTTGGCCATTGGCTTATCCGGGTTATGGACAGTCTTCTGGGCGTTTCTGTTTTCCATATGGCTGTGATAAGGAATTTTACAGAAATCCCTGTCCAGTTTAGGAAATTGTTTTGAATATTGACGCAATATCTGTTATAATGGACTCAGTCAATTTAAACTATCTCAAAGGAGTGTTTTTAACATGCAGCACACAAGCCATACACAGGTTGTTTTCGCTGACAGCCACGAAGAAGCAAAAGAAAAATACTTAGCACTGGGTATCAAACCAGACCACGATCCAAACCCACAGATCGACGTTATCAAAGCTACTGAAGACGAAGACTTTGATATCGATATGGATTTCAACCTGATTGGTGAAATCTCTGTAGGGATTGATGTAATGAACATCATCCGTCAGGACTACCCAAGAGCATACGTAGTTTACTACATCGAAGAACACTAATTCCAAAACCGCATTCTCTATCGAGAGTGCGGTTTTTTATTGCCTGTGCGATGCTGCCGATGTTGGCAGTGGTGGCATTTTATAAAACATTGCAATATTATTT
>DAISWV010000038.1:0-9225 GCA_036826195.1 Peptococcaceae bacterium
ATTTGTAGTAGTGATCTGGCGTAACAACCGGATGACCGTTTTCATCCCGTGCCTGTTCGCCTAACAATACGGTATATGCATCTTCTCCCGTTCTGCCGATATCCCACACCCAGGCTTCGTATGTATCCCATTCATCGGGCGGAACTATCAGCGCCATATAGCCCATATTGCCTTCTTCCAGTGCTTTGCAGAAGATATTGAGCGCCTCTTCCGGTGTTTGTGTGCGGTAAAGCTGCGCGTTTACGAGCATCTTTTCCATGGAACTGCTATCGGTTACATAGGCGGTATCAAAATCGGCCTCGGGCACCGATGCATTGGCAACGCAGGATAAGGTTAACAAGAGTGTGATGCAGAAGGCCGCAGCTCCGTGGCCTTTTGGCACACGGCTGAAATCCACCATGCGTTTTAACCGCCGTTTGATATTGCGTTTTCCGTTGGCCATGGTAGTGGTGCCTACCACGGTTGGATATTTGCTGCGGGCCAGATCCAGCAGCTGATGACCATAGGCTTTGTGCTGCTCCTTCTCGATGCGCTCCAGCACACGCTGGTCGCAAAAAGCCTCGCTGTCATTCTGAATGCGGTTTAATACAAACCACATTACCGGATTGCACCAGTTCACAATGCGCACAGCGTGAATCACAAAGTTCATCCAGATGTCTTTGTACTGCAGATGCAAGAGCTCGTGAAGAATCATGGTATCGGTTACGTTATCTTTTAGATGCGCTGGAATTACCAGAACAGGCTTGATAATGCCGCATACAAAGGGTGTATCAAACCCGGCACAGATGCGAATATTGCGGCATGGCTTCACGTTATAACGCAAGGCCGTATCATGCACCATCAGCGATAATGCATCATCTGCCGGAAGCCCGCGGCCAATACGGCGTCGAAGCCCAAAGTAGATAACGGTATAATAAAGCGTAAGCAGTATAACGCCTGCTGCATAAATCATAAACAGCCAGTCCGTAAACGAATAGCTCTGCCACGCTAATAAAGCATCTCCACTGTAATCCACAGTTCCGTAAGGCTTACTTAATACAGATTGTAGCGCGGTTTCGGCTTTCATCTTTAAAAGCACCATCCATTCGTTTAAGCGCACACTGCCCAAAAGCGAAAGCGGTGATGTAATTATGGTATTCTGAACCGGCACCACAAGCCGTACCAGAAGCACAATCCAGATAGCATAATGCCATTTTGCAGTGAGTTTATCGTGGAACAGTGCTTTGATAAGAAGCAAAAACAGCCCTACTATGGATGCACTTATCGTAAAATTAAGAAAATCCCAGATGTTGTACATACGGTTCGCCACCTTTCTGTTTCATTCCTGCTGCATAGATTAGTTCTGACTGCCGTTATCCATCGAATCCAGCATTTTTCTCAAATCAGCAATCTCCTCTTTTGATAAGTCACCATCCTGTAAAAAGCTTGATACCAGTTTGCCAACAGAACCTGCGTACACTTTATTCAGAAAGCTCTGCTTCTCCTGATATACGCACTCCTCCCGTTTAACAGTTGCCTGGTACCGATGAGGCGATACCGTTTTATCAATCATCACCAGCCCCTTTTTTTCCAGCCGTGTTAAAAAAGTATGCACGGTGTTTTTATTCCACTCGCGGCTCAACTGCTGCATAATTTCCATCTGCGTAAGCGACTCATGCTCCCATAAAATCTGCATTACCGGCCATTCACTGTCAGATATGCGATAATCCATAATGACGCCCTCCTTCTCTGTGTATCATAATCGTTATGTAGGGGTCGTTGACCACAACGACCCGTTGGCCGCAGGCCAATGTTGATATATTGCATTTTATCACTCACTGTTTCACGTGAAACAATCGCAAAGCAATAGCCTACATGTGTAGGTTTTCTGTCAATTCAAGAATACTACATGTGTAGGCCTTCGTCAAGATATTTTTTACAGGCATAAAAAACAGGCACTGCCATCTGCAATGCCTGTCGGGAATCCTATCTGCAACACGATCATTTTTTGTTTTTATGGAGCGAATATGTGCGCGCTTTGCTGTACGGTGCAATGTTGCCAAGAATGGTGCGCGGCTCGGCACGCTTCCACAGAATATTGCGGTTTTTACGGCTCTCCAATTCACTTAACAGATTACCAGGCCCGTTTACGCATCCGCCAGGGCATGCCATCCCTTCGATGAAATCCTCAGGCAGCTTGCCGGCTTTCATCTGCAGAAGCGATACTTTGCATTCTGCAGCACCGTCGCATTTTGCCACTTTGATATCGGCATTCACCTGCAGTTCCTTCAGCACCTGCTGCACAGCATCGGTAACACCGCCCGATGCAGCAAACTTTTTGCCGTAAAGGCTTCCCTGCTGCATGCAGGCGCCAATATGATACAGTTCAATGTTTTTTGCACGGAACATGGCGTCCAGTTCTTCAAAGGTCAGTGCATAATCGGCATTGCCCTGCGCCAGCGATTCCATAACTTCGCTTTTTTTCGCAATGCACGGCCCGATAAATACCGTAATGGCACCGGGATGGCGCTCGCGAACCATTCGCGACATGGCAGCCATCGGTGAAACCGTGGTGGAAACGTTTTCTTTAAGCTGTGGATAATGCTTTTCCACCATGGTGACAAAGGCCGGACAACAGGATGTTGTCATCTTTCTGCCTTCCTGGTAAGCCTCAAGCCACTCTCTGGCTTCACTGTCTGCCACCATATCCGCAGCCAGAGCCACCTCGTATACACCTTTAAAGCCAAGCTGGCGAACCGCCTCTGCCATATCCGACAGATAATATTCACCAAACTGCCCTTCGATAGCCGGAGCCAGCATAGCATAAACCGGAAGCCCTTCGTTAATCAGATTGATAACATCCACCATAAAGGAGCGATCCATAATCGCGCCAAATGGACAGTTTTTGATGCACTGCCCGCAGTGAATGCATTTTTCCTCATCCACTACAACCAGTTTATTTTCGTCCATGGTAATGGCGCCCACCGGGCAGCTTCGCTTACACGGCCGCATTAAGTCTGCAATTGCATTGTATGGACATGCCTGATAGCACTTGCCGCACTCTTTGCAAAGCTGCGGATCAATATAGGCTTTGTCTTTCTGCATACTGATTGCATTAAAATGACATGCCTGCTGACATTTACGTCCCATACAGCGCTGGCAGTTATCGGTCACCACATAGCGGTTAATCGGGCAGCCCTCACAGGCCGACTCCAGCACCTGTACAATGTTGCTGTTTTCTTTATTCTGAACCGGCGCCTTGCCTTCCGCTACACGAATACGCTGACGGATAATCTCCCGTTCTTTATATACGCAGCAGCGAAAATTAGCCTGAGGCCCCGGAATAATATCGTATGGAATCTGTTCTCTGGCCGCTTCTAAATCACCGGCATAGGCATGTTTTGCAACCTGATACAGTACCTCCTGTTTTACATCACGAATGGTTGAATCCTGTCCAAGCATGATTTTCCCTCATTTCTGTTAATTCATTAAATGTACAATCCTGTCGTCCTTATCATATACTATCTTTGCAGATTTGTCTATGAGTAAAAAACAGACACCGCTTATGCGATGTCTGTTTACCAGGTCATTATTTTTTTCTGTGTAAGGAGAATTTATATTCTGTCTGATATGGTGCGATGTTTTCCAGAATGCCGCGGTCATCAGCTTTACTGAACAGAGCCAGACGATCCTTACGGCTTTGCATTTCCGGTTTGATACTGCCCGGACCATTTACACAACCGCCCTCGCAAACCATCCCTTCGATGAAATCTTCCGGCAGTTTGCCGACTTTCATCATGAGCAGCGCTTTTTTACATTCAGCTGCCCCATTACACTGTGCAACTTTCGCATCCGGAGAAACATTCATTTCTTTGAATGCCTGTACAACTGCCGCAGTTACACCGCCGGACTGGCTGAATTTTTTTGCATAGATACTGCCCTGCTGTACAACTGCATCGGTTATTTTCAGTTCTACACCTTTTGCTCGGAACATTGCATCCAGTTCTTCAGAGGTTAATGCATAATCGGCATTGTCATCGGTAATGGATTCAATAACTTCGCTTTTCTTCGCAATGCAAGGCCCGATAAATACGGTGATTGCACCTGGATGTTTTTCGCGAACAAATCTAGCCATTGCAGACATTGGAGAAACCGTGGTAGAAACATTATCTTTCAGCTGAGGGAAATGTTTCTGTACCATAGTTACAAATGCCGGACAGCAGGAGGTAGTCATTTTTTTGCCTTCTTCATAAGCTTCCAGCCATTCTCTTGCTTCACTGTCCGCAACCATGTCCGCTGCCAGTGCTACTTCATATACATCAGTAAAGCCTAACTGACGGATACCATCGAATAAATCAGCCATAGATACATTGCCAAACTGACCTTCAACCGCTGGTGCCACCATAGCATAAACAGGCAGACCTTCGTTAATCAGATTGATAACACTTACCATAAAAGAACGATCCATAATTGCACCGAACGGACAGTTTTTGATACACTGCCCGCAGTGAATACATTTGCTTTCATCAACCACTACCAGTTTATTTTCATCCATGGTAATGGCATCTACTGGACAGCTGCGTTTGCATGGACGCATTAAATCCGCGATTGCATGATATGGACATGCCTGATAGCATTTGCCGCACTCTTTACATAACTGTGTGTTGATTACCGCTTTATCGCGTTCAATGGTAATGGCATTGAAATTACATGCCTGCTGACATTTACGACTCATGCAGCGCTGGCAGTTGTCTGTCACTACATAACGGTTAATCGGGCAGCCTTCGCATGCAGACTGTACTACCTGTACAATGTTGGCATTTTCTTTGTTTTTCAGAGGAGAACGCCCTTCTGCCACACGGATACGCTGACGGATAATCTCACGTTCTTTGTATACGCAGCAGCGGAAATTTGCCTGTGGACCAGGAATAATATCATATGGAATCTGTTCTCTTGCTTCTTCTAAGTCACCGGCATAGGCATGTTTTGCCACTTCGCAGAGAACTTCATGTTTAACGTCAATAATTGTAGAATTGCTTCCCAGCATACTATTTTACACTCCCTTTTTGCTATCACTAATATTGTGTTCTATTTTATCTGTCAAATCTATCAAAATGCTGTCATATACACACTATACATATTGAATGATTACGGTTTTCCCAGCCTGTTCAATTGCATCTTTCAGTTTTTCAATCAACGCCACACGCAGATTGAATTCAAATGGAACCATTGGGTTCTGATACGCCTGATTAATGGTTTTCCCTACAATCATATAAACATCCGTACAGTTTTCGATAATCATACGAGCCAGTCTTGCCGCTCCGTCCTGTTTATCAAGATCCTGATAAAACTCTGCATCATCTGCCCCATGATTATACTGGTTTAACAGCTGAAGCACACAATTCAGTGTTACAATCCCTTCTGTTACCAGAGCCATACCTTCCATGGTTGCAATTGGCGGCACATCAGCCTCAAAATATTCCAGAGATACTTCTAACGGACGACCCAGAACACGGGAAACAATACTTGCGGTAGTTCCGCCGCATAATACAGCTTCCCCTTCCATCTGCATAAATTCACGAACAACCTTTTCATCGTTTTCAGGTTTTAACGGAGGCCCTGTCAGAATTTTCAGTGTCTTCTTGTTAATAACACGAACTGCAGCCACCGTGGTATCGTCCCCCGGACGATATTCATAGATTTCGTTACAATGCTCTAAAAGCCCGGAAGTCACTCGGGACGGAAGACTCTTTTCAGAGAAATGCTCTTCGATGAATTCCCCGACAGCCTCAATACCCCATCCAAAGTCACAGAGTCGTCCGACACCAGCATGAGTCACACCATCGCTCATCAGAATGAACATATCGTTCGCCTGTGCATAAATACGGCACTCTTTTACAACTTTCCCGGTCAGCTCACGCTCATAAAAAGGAAGCTCCAATAGCTTTCCGTCACGCATAAATAAACAGCCCGGGCTGTCAAAATCAACAATATAGGTTTCTCCGCTATCATAAATCTGCAAAATGGTAAAGGTCGAATAGGCCATCTGTCTGATCTGGCAGATGGGCAGTGTCTTCGCAATTGTTTCGACCGATTCATCCAGCGAAAAACCGTTGTACAGCATAGTTCCTAAAATTTTAGTGGTCAGCGTGGAAAGAATATTCGCCTTTACACCGCTTCCCATTCCATCAGCCAGAACCAGAATCGTAGAGTTTTCGGTCTTCCAGATTTCTACATAGTCTCCGCAAAGTTCTTCCTGATTCTTGTTCAGACTTTTATGTGAGATGTCCAGTTTCAGTTTCATAACTATTTCCGCTCCAGTTCATCCTGATCAGAAAGAATCATGTTGCGCAGTTTGCTCAGGCTCACTTTGGTCTCTGCTGTGGTTTCGCCTAACAGACTGGCAATCTGCTGTGCAACCATCATCTGCTTATCAATAACATTCTGCGCCATTTCTACGGTTTCCAGACGCAATGTATATTGTTGTTTTTTTCTGACCTCGCTTGCTGTAATGTTCTGGAACAGACCCATAACACTGTTCTGCTCCTCCATGTAAATGATATCCTGCATAAAGTACAGTTCATATTGCGGATAGTAAACTTTCTTTCCGTATATGTTTACATGGCTCTGATACACAGAACGGAAATCACTGTCATC
The DNA here is from genome assembly GCA_036826195.1 of Peptococcaceae bacterium. GTDB lineage: Bacteria > Bacillota > Peptococcia > Peptococcales > Peptococcaceae > UBA7185. The sequence continues at coordinate 6,637 of DAISWV010000038.1, forward strand.
AATAATATCCGATAATACTAACTGCTGGGCTTCATGCCGTGTCTTTCCAAAACAGCTTTCGGCTGCTTTAGAGAACTCTACAATCTGCATATCAGAATTCACAGCCAGAATTGCATCCGGTGATTTATCCATAATGGTCTGTGCCATAGAACGTGCCTGTTCCTGCATAAACGGCATACACATATTCAGTTCCGCTTTACCCTGATATACTGCTATCGCTTTATCGCGACAGGATGGATAGCCGCATGCCATACAGTTCAGTTCATCTTCCGGACCGGATTTCCCGATTTTGCGCAGGATTTCATGAATCTGTTCTTCGGTTGGCATAGGATTTATAATCGAACGGTCACAGAAGGAACGTGTAAAAAACTCAGTATCGATGTCAGGAAAATCCTTCGGCTGCTCAGTTTCTTCTGCAAGCATTTCGGTAACCATCTGTTTTTTCAGGAAACGGGAATATTTGCGATGTGCAATAGCCGGCCCTTCAATACAGCCGCCACGGCATACATTCATTTCCACCAGGCAGTGGTTCAGCTCGCCTCTTTCCATGGTTTCTAAAAGTGCAATGCATTCTTCCAGACCATGAACCGAAATAGTTTTGTAATCATGTTTCCCGGATGCTGCTTTTACCGCATCCAGAACTCCGCCGGTAATCGGATACAGACGATTGATTTTCGGATTACGGTTATCCATACGGGATGGTTCACAGCTCTGCATATCAATGCCTGCTTCTTCCAGCCAGCTTTCCAGTTCTACGAAATCAATTACCGCATCTACATAGCCTCTGGTGCGTTCATCAATTTCGGCTTCTTTTTTCTTGGCAATGCATGGACCGATAAATACAACTCGCATATTTTCTCCAAGTTCCTCATGCAGCAGTTTGCCGTGAGCAATCATAGGAGATACAACCGGAGCCAGATATGGAACCAGTTCCGGATGATATAACTCTACCAGTTCATTGGCGCTTGGACAGCAGCTGGTAATAATGTTTTTCATGCTGCCTTCCTGTACCATCCGTGCATAAGCATCTGTAACGTAAGTTGCTGCCTCTGTTGTTTCACGGACCTGTGTAAACCCCAGTTTTTTCAGAGCCGTTACAACCTGCCCGGGATGGCTGTGATTTAACGCCACCATATAGGAAGGTGCCAGAGATGCTACCACATGCTCTTTGTTCTGGATAAAGTCTTTTACCTTATCTAAATCGCTGAGAAACTTTTTGGCGCTCTGCGGGCAGATATCCAGACAACGTCCACATAAGATACACTGGTCATCCAGAATCTGTGCTTTGCCGTTGCGAACTTCAATCGCTTTAATCGCACAGCCTCTCACGCATTTATAGCAGCTTTTACACTGGTTTTCATCAAACTGAATTGCTTTCATATTACAGTCTCCGTAATACTTCATCCTGGAAGAACTGTGCTACATTCTCAGGAGTTACATAGAACAGTTCATCATTCACTTTTACACTAACGCCTTCTACACTGCATTTCCCCATACAGAAAGAACCTTTTAAATGAATCTGCTCTTTCAGTCCCTGTTCTGTAATCAGTTTTTCCAGACTGGATACAACAGTTCTTGCACCTTTCATATGACAGGAACTGCCGATACAAATTGTAATCTCCATAATAAATATCCTCCTTGCATACATAACAATTTATTTAGACAACATCCATTTGTGAATGTATTTTTTTTCTCTAACTAATCTATTATACAGCGTTTTTTTTGTAATGTCTATATATATAAATAGAGATATGCCCATATTTTCAGGCATATCTCCGGCTTTTTTCTGCATTTATTTCTTGTGAAAACATTCCTTAATCAGTGTTACACAATCTTTTTTTGAATGATTCCAGCCTGTCTTTCGGCTGTACAAAACAGTCAAAACGCACCGCTTTGCCTTCGTTTGCATAGTCAGGTTTTACTCCGGCTAAGTGCGGCCCTTTTGGAGGACGCTTCACAATTAATTTTCGCGGCCCTGTATGCATGGCGGTTAAAAGAAGTTCAGCCTCATCCACACATGGAAATTCCAGTTTCTGAATCATCTGCAGTTTCTTTTTTACCAGTGCGTTTTTCTGACGAGCCGGAAACATCGGGTCTAATAAAATCACATCTGGTGCATAGTCCAGATGTTTCATAGCCTCCATGCTATCTCCATAATGCAGATGCATACGGCTGACTGCTTCTATAAGCTCGGGAACTTCCTTTGCCCGCTCGATAGCATCCTGAAGCAGTGCATGAATGACCGGATTTCGCTCATACATATCCACATCAAAACCGGCAGCAGCCAGCAAAATAGAATCATCCCCCAGACCTGCGGTGGCATCCACGGCCCGCAGACTATGGTCTGCATCTTTTATTTTCGATGCTTTCACTAAAAGTTCACCTGTCAGATTATGATGTTTGAGACGTGGAATCATTTTTGTAAAGTCACCGCGTAAAGTCTGGTCTTCAAAAACAAGCGCCAGTCCGTTTTCATCACGCACAAGGGATAACCCTTCCGGCAGTGCAGCCAGATTGTTTTCGTATAATTCCGTCATTGTACCCTCCGTTTTAAGACCACGGCAGCGGTCCGTATAAACGATTCATAGC
>DAISWV010000039.1:0-9154 GCA_036826195.1 Peptococcaceae bacterium
CGGAATAAAATAACCTTTCGCAATTTCCCCCATATCCACAAAAATACTCTGACTTGTCAGATTAAACTGTACCCCCTGCACCAGAATAACAGGAATGATCAGATTGGCACCAATAAAGCCAATATACCACGTTTTTGTATAGGGATTTCGTTCATTGCACCGGTTCCACACCATAGATACAAAAGCTACTGCCAGTAAGATGTAGGTAATATATTTAACCGGTTCATAAGGATTCGCTGGAAAATACATGCTGTCGCCCCCTGCCAGAATTATTTTATGCTATTAACCTGTATTATACTACTATTTATTAGTATAATACCATATATTTTAAACTTGTCAATTGTTTCAGAATACTTCTCCATGCTGATTATTTATTTACAATATTTCAATACGCCTTTCACATTCAAAGCCGCCACAATAAAGGTAGCCAGCATAAAAACAAAAATAATCAAGTTATGAATATGTTCCTGTAACGCCATAATGATAAACATGGTTAAAAAACATATCGCAGACAAACTATAATAGCTGCCGAACAGAAACATCGTTTTTCGCTCATTTTTTTGCAGAATATCACCTGTGCTCCCAATACCAGCCGCAATAACAGCCAGTAGGTTGCAAACTCCCAGCGCAGTAAAACTTTCCAACCACTGGTTGTATGTCATCAGTAAAAAAAGTATCGGCAGACAGCCTAAACACACTGCCATTATTTTTCCGGTTGTTTTTTTCATAGAATCCTCCCTGTCATTACGAGCATTTGTGCAACAGCTTTTACCCAATGAATGATTATCATTCATTAAACTTCACCTGTTCCAGAATCTTTAAAGTTTCTTCATGCGAAAGATTTGTCTGTCCGGTAATCAGATACGCTCGATGAAACCAGACAAACAGGATGTTTCCCTCTTTTTTAACAAACTCCACCGGTTCACCAGAAATCAGTACCGTTTCAATTACAGCATCTTCCGTATCATAAATATAGGTCATAGTGTCATCTTCGGTCAAAAGGTCCTGCTCCAAAACAAAATGCTTTAAAAGCTGTCCTTCTTCTCTTTTTTCCAAAACAACGTGTAAACTCGCTAACCATTCTTCCCGTGTTATTTCTACCATATCCTCCGGCACATATCCAAAGGTTACCGGAATAAACACTGTATCCGACGGCGCATCAGATGTATATACATGCTGCGTATATTCCTCGCATACAGTTTCCACCGTCTGTATCAGTCTCTGATATCCGGCAATCAGCGCTTGCGGCATGGTGACACAGGTAAGCAGAAAGCAGATTAATGCTGCGGCGATACCTGTTTTTGTGTAATATCGCCAGCCCATAGAGGCTCTGGCTGGTTTAAGTTCGCCACGCTGCACCTGTTCCATTAAAGCCTGCATATTCTGCTCCATGCGCAGGGATACGATAACATCATCGGTTTCCTGCAGGCGGGAGAAGTCTTTGTGCTGAGCCAGCTGTGCGGCCCGGCGTAACTGATTTTCGGTTAGTTTCATAGCTCTCCCTCCGCTAGTTTTTTCTCTAACAGTTTTTTGCCGCGGCTTGCGAGCTGGTCTACTTTGCTCACACTGTAGCCAAGCAGTTCGGCAATTTCCCTGCTTTTATAGTTTCCTGCATATTTCAGCAGTATGACACTGCGGTACTGCTCCGGCAGTTCCAGAATTAAATCAGCAAGGTGATTGTCCTGTATAGATGCTGTCTCGATTTCTTCTGCTTCTTCCAGTACAGTTTTGCGACTCTGGTGCCGGTTCTCGGCTTTGTATAAATTAATCGCCGAGCGTTCCACCACACGCATAACCAGAGACTTGGTCTGCGGTGATACAACCTTGTCTATTTTGTGCATATTCTGTGCAATTTTTAAAAAAGCAATATGCACCGCATCTTCCGCCAGTTCTTCACTGGGCAGAAATTCTTTTGCACGATATAACGCCAGTTTCAGATAATAGTGATATAATTCTTCAAATTTTATTCTGTCATCCTCTGCCGACATCAGCGACAGATACACGATTAAATCCAGTTTCAATGTCCGTTCTCCTTTGCTGTCGTTTTCCAATCAGCATATCAGATTTACCCTCTTCTAACAATCCCTCTATTATCTATATCAATCTAAACGGTCAAAACCTGACACATTTTCTGAAAAAAATTTAAAAAAATTTTTATTTCACATCTTTTCAGGCAGAAAAACAAAAACTCCTGACCGGTTTCCCGGTCAGGAGTTAAAAAGAACTCTATGATCGCTTCATTACCACATACCGTTCTCCGTAAAAATAGAGCAGCACTAATCAATCTTATAGCCATGTATTTCAGGATTGTCACTTACACCTTATTTTTTATATTTTCGCAATAATAAAATTCCGGTTACTAATATAACAAAGAGCACAGCAATCACTGCAACCACTTTTAAATGAAACATTAAACTATCAGAAATTGAAACTGCAAAGAAAATACCTGGGCGAATCCATAAAAAATAAAGCATCCCTATCATCAATGCGAACATTGCTGATAGACCTACCCATTTTTTCATACTTCCACCGCCTTTCGTCTGTATAGCAATATGTATTCCCAATATATCATACAAATCGGCATCTGTCCTCATAAATTTTCACACAAATACCGCTTTGTATTCAATTAAGATTTTTCCGCTTTATTTTGTATACACATGTTTTGTCTTAGAGCCTAATGCATCACCGCTAAAGCCTTCTGGATAGATAACATCACCAAAGGCAACTACTTTATAAATATGACTCGATTTTAAGCCAGAAATATATCCATTTACATTTGCCAGCAAAGCATCAAATTCACTAGTACTATCAGAATCAATAACAGCACCTGTATAATAATCATAGATGATTACCTCAAGAAAAATATATGGACATTCATCCGACATAGAGGCTGTGCTGCTATATGTGAAGCTATCTGAAGTAACATCACCTGTTGTTAGAGTCAAACTCCCCAAAATAACCTCTAAGTTTGGTAATACAGGAATTCTCGCCATGTCGTTATTACTATTCTCTGTTGTTTCAAAGTACTCTAACGCATTGGTTGCATTAAACTTTTCTTTCATTTCATCAGGCATCTGTGCATATTTTTCAGGTTCTGTATTTCTTACAATATCACCTAAAGTTGTTGTTTCTGCGATGCAGAATTCTTCATTTACATTATTTGTTTGTTCAGTTTCACCCACTGCTGCAAACGCTGGCATACTAAAAGATAACGCCATTGCTGCAGTTAAAACTGTGGCAATAAATTTCTTAAATGTTTTTTTCATAGTAATTCCCACCTTCCTAAAAACCTTATTCATAATAGATTCCATGCAAATAGATATAAAGTTCTTCTATTTTCTTGTAAAGCTCCTGTTGTGTCATTATAGTTATGCTATTGTTGTTTTTTACATCTAAACTATATTGATGAATTTCTTCAAGAATCATTACAATATAATTAATATCCTCAACCGTCAATTTACTTAAATTTTCGTCATCTGAAAAGTTACGCAGCCCTTTAGAAAGAAGTTTCCATCCCTCAAATTCTGCTATTTGAGCATACGCATCAAAATAACACAAACTTTTAGCAATACCCTTTTTGGCTTCTTCAGATTCCGTATCCTGTTGATAATGCCTAAAGAATTCGACTGTATAATCCAATTGTGAATATATACAAGCTTCAATCTCCATTTGCGATTCTCTTGCTTCTTTTTGCAATTCATAAGATGTTATATTTAAATAACCAACAATGAGTAAACAACATATAGCAATATATGTTCTTTTAAAATTCATACTTTAGGCCCTCCAGTCAATGGAGGCATCATCATACATTTCGTCATAATATTCACTAACGCTTGCTTCACCGTCTATTTTTATTTTGCCACTAGAAGTAAAATAAAAACTAGGTGAAATATTGAGAATATACGTTTGATGCAAATAGGAGGAGGTTATCTGCTCCGAACCAGATTCCTTATAGAAATTTGTTGATGATGTAATAATATGTTTTGTGATTAATTTATCGTACCCGGGATCTAATGAAACATTTAATACTGTACCTGTACCAATAACATCACTATCACTTGAATCATAGTTTCCTAAGACTTTAGCTGTACCGTCATTGTAATATACTGTATATGTCCCGCTCTGTTCTCCACTAACAATTGAGCCTTGTTTTACATTTACACCTACCACATCAGTTTTACAAATTGTCGGTCGCGTTAACCACTCGCATCTTACTGTAGCTATTCCTCTTCTTGTATCTTTAGAAACAACTCTTGTTGTCATTGCTAACCAGGTAGTGGTGTTATCTCTTTTTTTCAAATCATTTTCGTATTCAGCTTTTGTCGCTTCGACAAGTACAACTTCATTATTGGAATCAACTGTTTCTTTATAATACTTTTCACTCGTCGAAACAACTATTGCAGTATCAATTGCATCTAAATATTTTTCTAATTCCTGTTGTGGTAATCCATTTACTGTTTCCATATCCAGCAAATAAATTTCACAGATTTTTTCTTTTGTAGCCATATCTACTTTTGTCTTGCTATCGGCTGCAAATGCCGGAGAACATACACTCATAGCCAATGCGGCAGTTAAAACTGTTGCAATAGCCTTTTTAATTCCTTTTCTCATAATCATTCGCCTTCCTTTCTAAAAATAATTTTTCATTACTTACGCTTTTTCTTCGCCACTATACACATACTGTGTTTCAGATTTACTGCCTTCCCACACTGTTACAGTTGCTTTTACGCGATATGTGTTACCTTTTGTTACTGATTTAGTTTCTTCTACAGATGCCCTGTAAGCATTCTGGGTATCTGTCCAGATTGCTACTGGTGTCCAGCCGCCACTGCCTTTTACCTGTAATTCAGCAATTACTTTGGCTTTTGTCGCATCAACGCTGTCGCCAAGAACCCAACTTTCTACTGAAGCTACACCGTTTGTAATATTCAAATTGCAATATGCATCTACAATATACTGCATACGAGGCATAATCTCAGCTTCTGTTTGTTTAATAGATCCAACAGCAGTTTCTGCATAAGAAACTGCTGGCATTGACGTCAGTGCCACGGCTCCCATACAAATTGTTGCAATAACCTTTTTGGTATTCTCACGCATATTTTTCCCCTCCTTCCGTCCGTTGTTGCATGAGAAATAATTTCTTTCTCACTCTCATTTATTAACAACAACACAAAATCTTTTTTTCGGACAATATTTTCAAAAATTTTTTAATTTTTTCAAAAAGAAAACTCACTGTTCTGCATAATGCATAAACAATGAGTTCTTCAAAATTTAATATGTTTTAAAATATTAATCAGTTCTTCTTTTTGTAATCGGGTTTGCCCTGTCAACAAATAACTATCATGCACCCATATAAAATGCAACCTCTCTTTTTTAGAAATAAGAGTTACACTGTCCCCTTGGATTTCTATTTGTTCTTGTTCTGCATCCTCTGTATCAGCAATATATCCCGGATTATCATTTTCTGTAATAAACTGCTGCTGAACAACTAATACAATTCTTCCTGTTGCATCACTACAGTCAATAAAAACACTATTATCGCTTATTTCATAACTATGCAATTGAATTCCAGAAGGCAACCCTATCATTTGAATTGGCACAAATTTTGCATCTGCTGAGGTGATAGAGCCAAACCGAAATTCTGTATATTCTTCAAATACTTTTTCCACTGTTTCAATAATTCGCTGACAAGCAGCCATAACAGTTTCAGGCATAGCGGCACAAGCCAAGCCAGTACATAATAATATAACGGCGGCACTTCGTTTTGTGTAATACTGCCACCCCATACGAACAGCATCCGGCTTTAAGGTGCCTTGTTCTAGCTGCATAAGAATCTGTTTTACTGTTTGTTCAAACTGTTCGGATACTTCATAGTCCGGACAGTATAGTTCTGCTGGCAATGCCGCCAGTTCCTTGTCTCTTGCCTTTACGGCTGCATTTCGCAGCTGTTCTTCTGTCAGTCTCACAAATACACCCCCTTTGATAATTCTTTCTGTAATTTCTTCTTGCCCCGGCTCACAATTTTTTCTACGTTGGAAACAGTCAGGTTTAATATTACTGCAATTTCCCGGTTATGATATCCATCTGCAAATTTCAGCATAATCACTTCTTTATAAGGGCTGGGTAAATTTAAAATTGCAGCGGTTAAAGTGTTTTCTTCGTCGGTCTGTATTTCTTCAGCAACCTGTTCTGCTTCTTCCAGAGTGACAAGGCGTGCTTCTTCCCGTTTCTGCTTTTTTAGCAGGTTTAAGGCACTCCTCTGAGTAATTGTCATAACATAATGTTTTGTACGTTCAGAAGAAACAGAATCCACCATGTGAATGTTTTTAGCAAGGCTGAGCAATGCAACACTAACTGCATCTTCTGCAGACTGTTCCTGCTTTAATATAGTTCTGGCTTTATAATGCATCAGTTTAATATAGGTTTTATACAGTGCTTCAAATTTTTCTTTATCGGTTTCGTTTTCAATTAATGACAGACAAAAATGCAGAATCTGCAAATGATTCATTGTGTCATCTCTCCCTCTATTTATTAACAACAATCCAAAAAAGATTATCCGGACATTATTTTAAATAATCTTTATATTTTTCTCAACAATAATTTGTTGCGACAAAAAACTCCCGACCGGTTATCCAGTCAGGAGTTAAATACTCATATTTATTTTTTCAGTGCGTTTTCCAGAATCACGATGAACTCGTCAATCTGCTCTTTGGTAATGGTTAACGGTGGAACGAAACGCAGTACGTGTTCGCCGATGGTGTTTACCAGTACGCCGTTTTTAAAAAGTTCGGCGTTAATTTCTTTCGCAGAGCCGGTGAGTTCGCAGCCAATCATTAAGCCCATGCCGCGTACTTCTTTGATTTTACCCGGCTGGCGTTCGCCGATAGCACGTAATTGTGCGCGGAAGTATTCGCCGGTTTGCTGTACATTGTTCAGGAATTCGTCATCCAGCAGAATACTGCATGCTGCCACACCTGCTGCGGTAGCGATTGGTGTACCGCCAAAGGTGGATGCATGATCACCCGGCTGGAAGCAGTCGGCTACTTCGGTTTTTGCCACAATGGCGCCCATTGGCACCCCGTTTGCAATGGCTTTTGCCAGGGAGATAATATCCGGCTCTAAGCCAAAGTTCTGGAAGCAGAACGGTTTGCCGGTACGGCCGATACCAGTCTGTACTTCGTCTAAAATCAGCAGAATGTTATATTTTTTACACAGTGCCTGTACACCGTCCATATATTCCTGTGTTGGGACATTGATGCCGCTTTCGCCCTGAATCGGCTCCAGCATGATAGCACAGGTTTCCGGCCGGATGGCAGCTTCTAAGGCTTCTAAATCGCCCAGAGGCACTGCAGAAAACCCTTCCAGTAATGGCATAAAGGCTTTCTGGTATTTTTCCTGCGCAGTTGCGGTTAATGCCCCCATGGTGCGGCCATGGAAAGAGTTTACCATTGTAATAATATGATATTTTTCGCCTTTGCCCCATTTGCGCGCCAGTTTAATGGCTGCCTCGTTGGCTTCGGCACCGCTGTTGCAGAAAAAGGCTTTGCCCATGCCGCTTTTTTCTACCAGCAGTTTTGCCAGTTTTACCTGATTTTCAATCCAGTATAAGTTGGAGCAGTGCAGCAGCTGTTCACTCTGTTCCTGAATGGCTTTCACCACAGCCGGATGACCGTGGCCCAGCGAGTTTACTGCAATGCCTGCTACTAAATCCAGATAGCGGTTGCCGTCTAAATCCCATACATAACAGCCTTCGCCTCTGTCAATTACCATCGGCAGACGCCCGTAGGTGTTCATCACGTACTTCTGGCCGTCAGCAATTACTTCCTGTGTGGTTGCTCCCATTGTTCTCTACTCCTTTACTACCATGGTACCGATCCCTTCGTCGGTAAACAGTTCCAGCAGCATGCTGTGATCCATGCAGCCGTTTACAATGTGTACACTGTTTACGCCGCCGCGGATTGCATCCATGCAGCAGTCTACTTTTGGAATCATACCGCCGCTGATTACGCCGGTTTTTTTGTATTCTTCCGCCTGTTCAAAGTTCAGAATGGAAATGACATTTTTGTTATCGTCCTGTACACCGTTAATATCGGTTAACATAAACAGTTTATCAGCATGCAGGCTTGCTGCAATGCTGCCGGCTGCATAGTCGGCATTGATGTTATACACCTGGCCGTTTGCATCGCAGCCGATTGGCGAGATAACCGGAATAAAATCGTGTTCAATAGCCTGATTAATCAGCTCAGTGTTGATTTCTGCCACTTCACCAACAAACCCCAGGTCTACAGCCTGTCCGTCTACCACCATGCCTTTTTTGCGAGCCACGATAGTACTGCCGTCTACGCCGCTTAAGCCCATAGCTTTGCCGCCCAGTTTCTGAATGCGGGCAACGATTTCCTGGTTAATCTGACCAACCAGTACCATCTGCGCCACTTCCATGGTATCTTTATCGGTTACGCGAAGTCCGTTAATAAACTGGGATTCCTTGCCGCTTTTGCCAATCCAGTAGTTGATAGCAGGGCCGCCGCCATGCACAATTACCGGGTTAATACCTACATATTTCATCAGCACGATATCGGAAATTACTTTTTCTTTCATGATATCGTTATTCATAGCATGTCCGCCGTATTTGATTACTACAGTTTTGCCGTAGAATTTTTTAATGTATGGCAGCGCTTCGACCAGAATCTCCGCTGTCTGCATCGCATTTGTCATTGTATCTTCCAAAAGAGTTCAGCTCCTGTTTCTTCTTATTGTTTCCGTTACTTATACCGCTTAGCTTCTGTAGTCGGCATTGATGGATACATAATCGTAGGTTAAGTCGCAGCCCCATGCGGTAGCCTGTTCTTCCCCGATGTTGAATTTCACCAGAATGTTTACTTTTTTCTGCTTCAGAATTTCGGTTGCTTTTGCTTCGTCAAATTCCAGTCCCATACCGTTCTGCGCCACCTGTACATCGCCGATAAAGATGTTTACTTTGTTCGGGTCAAATTTGGCTCCGGAATAGCCGGCTGCACATGCAATGCGGCCCCAGTTTGCATCATTGCCGTAGATAGCGGTTTTTACAAGACTGGATGCAATAATCGCTTTTGCTGCTAAACGGGCGTCTTCTCTGGTTGCGGCACCGGTAACGGTACATTCCACCAGTTTGGTT
>DAISWV010000040.1:0-9126 GCA_036826195.1 Peptococcaceae bacterium
ACGGTCTGGAAGGTATCTGCCAGCTGCTGCAGTAAATCTTTCTGCTGTGCGGTCAGATTTTTCGGAGTCACCACTTTAATAGTTACGTACTGGTCGCCCTTGCCGTAGCCTTTAATATTTTTAACCCCTTTGCCTTTCATGCGGAATTTGGCACCGCTCTGTACACCGGCCGGAATGGTCAGTGTTACTTTGCCTTCCAGTGTCTGTACCTGAACATCCGCACCTAATGCCGCCTGCGCAATGTTGATTTCCTGTTCCATGTAAATATCGTCATCATCACGGACAAAAATCGGATGGCTGCGTACATTGATATAAATATATAAATCACCGTTCGGGCCGCCCATTTCACCCGGGTCACCCTCCCCGCTCATGCGCAGACGGGAACCCACATCCACACCGGCAGGCACTTTGATTTCGATTTTTTTGTTAACACGTTTTTTGCCTTTGCCGTTACATTCCGGACAAGGGTCTTTAATCATCTGGCCGGTACCGCCACAGGTTGGACATACTTTTGCTGTCTGCATCTGACCGAACGGTGTCCGCTGCATGGTGAATATCTGCCCTGTTCCGTTACACTGGGTACAGGTGGTAGGGCTTGTGCCAGGTTTTGCACCGGAACCATGACAGGTGCCGCAGTTTTCCCATTTTGGAAGTGTAATTGTTTTTTCGGTACCAAATACAGCTTCTTCAAAATCAATGGTCAAATCATAGCGCAAATCGGAACCTTTGCGCGGCCCTCTCTGCTGCTGGCCGCCGCCGAAACCGCCGCCAAAGAACATATCAAAAATGTCGTTCATGCCGCCGAAATCCTGACCGCCAAAGCCGCCGAAGCCGCCTGCACCGCCGCCAAAACCGCCAGGGCCGTCGTGCCCGAAGCGATCGTACTGTTCACGTTTAGTGGAATCCGACAGGGTTTCATAGGCTTCATTGATTTCTTTAAACTTTTCTTCTGCTTCTTTGTTGTCCGGGTTAACATCCGGATGATATTGTCTGGCCAGTTTCCGGTAGGCTTTTTTCAGTTCATCATCGCTGGCGTTTTTTTCTACGCCGAGTACCTCATAATAATCGCGCTTTGCCACGACTGGTCCTCCTCTATTCTGTCCCGTTCCTTCTGCACAGAAAAGCGCATCTGAGAAAATTTCTCATCGCGCTTTTCTTTCACAGATTACAGGATTCTGCTTTGTTATACGGTTATATTATACTTCTTTATATTCTGCGTCGTATACGCCGTCTTCAGCCTGTGCCTGGCCGCCCATATCAGCGCCCTGTGCACCCTGCGCCTGCTGCGCTGCTGCATACATTTTTTCAGTCATTTTGTACAGAACATCCTGCAGAGCTTCTGTTTTTGCTTTGATTTCTGCAGTGTCATTGCCTTCCAGAGCTGCTTTCAGTTCATCTTTTGCTTTATTGATATCTGCCACTTCTGCAGCATCTACTTTATCGCCCATGTCTTTCAGAGTTTTTTCTACCTGGAATACCATAGCGTCAGCATTGTTGCGGATATCTACTTCTTCTTTACGTTTTTTATCTGCTTCTGCGTTCAGTTCTGCATCTTTAATCATCTGATCAATTTCTGCATCGCTCAGACCGCTGCTGGATTTGATGGTAATTCTCTGTTCTTTGCCGGTACCCAGATCTTTTGCAGATACATTTACGATACCGTTTGCGTCGATATCGAATTTAACTTCAATCTGTGGAATACCGCGTGGAGCTGGTGGAATATCCATCAGTGTGAAGCGGCCCAGAGTTTTGTTGTACTGTGCCATTTCACGTTCACCCTGCAGTACATGGATATCGGTAGATGTCTGGTTGTCAGCTGCGGTAGTAAATACCTGCTGGCGGGATACTGGAATTGTGGTGTTGCGTTCTACGATTTTTGTAAATACGCCGCCCAGTGTTTCAATACCTAAGGACAGTGGAGTTACGTCCAGTAATACCACGTCTTTTACTTCACCGGCTAATACACCGCCCTGAATTGCAGCACCGATTGCTACACATTCGTCAGGGTTGATGCCTTTGAATGGTTCTTTACCCAGCAGATTTTTGATTGCTTCCTGAACTGCTGGAATACGGCTGGAACCACCAACCAGAATTACTTTGTGAATATCATTTGCGGATAAACCTGCGTCTTTCAGCGCCTGACGGGTTGGACCCATTGTTTTTTCCACCAGATCAGCTGTTAATTCATTGAATTTTGCTCTGGTCAGAGTTAAATCTAAATGCTGAGGACCATTTTCATTCATAGTGATGAATGGCAGGTTGATGTTGGATGTTGTTACAGTAGACAGCTCGATTTTTGCTTTTTCAGCTGCTTCTTTTAAACGCTGCATAGCAGTTTTGTCACCGGATAAATCAATACCGGTTTCTTTTTTGAATTCTACCAGCATCCAGTCGATTACTTTTTCATCAAAGTCGTCGCCGCCCAGACGGTTGTTACCGCTGGTAGCTTTTACTTCAAAGATACCGTCGCCCAGTTCCAGAATGGAAACGTCGAATGTACCGCCGCCCAGGTCGAATACTAATACAGTCTGATCATCTTCTTTATCCATACCGTAAGCCAGAGAAGCTGCGGTTGGTTCGTTGATAATACGCAGTACATTTAAGCCGGCAATTTTACCAGCATCTTTTGTAGCCTGACGCTGGCTGTCGGTAAAGTAAGCTGGTACAGTAATAACAGCTTCTGTTACAGCTTCACCCAGATATGCTTCTGCATCTGCTTTCAGTTTCTGCAGAATCATAGCGGAAATTTCCTGTGGGGTATATGCAGTGCCTGCTACTGTTACTTTGTAGTCAGTCCCCATGTGACGTTTAATAGAACTTACAGTGTTATCTGGATTTGTGATTGCCTGACGTTTTGCAACCTGACCTACCAGACGTTCCCCTGCTTTGGAGATACCCAGTACCGATGCAGTTGTGCGGTTCCCTTCGCTGTTAGGAATTACAACTGGTTCGCCGCCTTCCATTACTGCTACGCAAGAGTTTGTTGTCCCTAAGTCAATCCCGATTACTTTTCCCATTTTAAATCTTCCTCCTAAAATTTTTTCACAATGTTTGATTTCTATAATTATTTAGATACTTTAACCATACTTGGACGGATTACCCGTTCTTTTAACATATACCCGGCACGCAGTTCTTCCACTACGGTATCTTCCGGTACGGTGTCATCATCCACCTGCATGATAGCTTCATGCAGATTTGGATCAAACGGCTGGCCAACCGCTTCAATTTTTGCCATGCCTGCCGCTTCCAGAGTCTGCAGCATCTGGCGGTAAATCATTTCCACGCCTTTTACTACATTTTGTGCTTCCACACTTTCTGCCGGGCTTTTTAATGCCAGCTGGAAGTTATCCAGCACCGGTAACAGCTCCGCCATCAGTTTTGCATTGCTGTATTTCAGCAGATCATCTTTTTCCTGTGCAGTGCGGCGTTTATAGTTTTCAAAGTCTGCGGCAGTCCGCAGGAACCGCTGGTTTAATTCCGCCAGATCGGCAGCCAGCTTTTCAGGGTCTAATGCTTCCTCTGCTTCTTCTGCTTCTTCTGCTGCAGCATCCACGATTTCTTCCTGTACATCTTCTGTCAGTTCTTCTTCCAGGAGTTCTTTTTCCTGTTCTGTCATGTGATGAGTCACACTCCTTCATTTACTATGATATCGTTCTATGTTTGCTGATATTCTTTTTTCTTCACAATAATATTAATCCGCAGAATGGCTTCTGCCACCTCGCCAGCCGTTTTCAGCCCGTGCAGCTTCACATACAGCGGATCTACCACACCGGCGATATACATATCATCAATACGGCCCGTATCGCAGTTCACGCTTAAATGGCTGTTCTGCTGCAATTCCTGTGCTTTGTGTACATCCCCCAGTTTTTCCAACGGATTAAAGCCTGCATTGGCCACAATCTGCATAAACGGTTTTTTCAGTGCCGCAATGACACAATCAGCACCAAACACCGCCATCCCTGAAAGAGCATTTTTGGACTGCTCCAGCTGCCGCGCCACTGCCAGTTCAGCAGCACCGCCGCCGGAAACGATTCCGCGCTGTAGTGCCGACTGCACACTGGCCGCCGCATCTTTGGCGATACGCTCTTTTTCGCCGACCACTTCCCCGGTGGTTGCCCCCACCAGAATGGTTGCCATCGCTTTGCCGCCTCCGCCAAGAACTTTTATATGATGCAGTTTCTCGTTGCCGACAATGCTCTGTGCCGAACCGAAGTATTTTTCCAGTTCCTCTGCCGGCTTCTGCAGACTGCTGCGTTTTAACAGTTTAGCACCACAGTGTTCAGCCAAATCCACCAGTTCTTTATGCGGGATACGCGCCACAACCAGAACCCCGGCTTCTTCCAGAAGTTCTGCCGCAGCATCATCCACACCCCGGTCTACAAAAACAGCCTGCACACCGGTTTCGATTAATTTTGCGATATTTGTTTTAAACTGTTCTTTTAATACCAGATACTGCTGAAATCCGCTTTCTGTCGCCATCGCGCCATGACTCAGTTCTTCCGGCTCCAGTGCATCATCCAGCACCATAACTTTCAGACTGCCTTCCAGTTTTAACGGCATCTGTCGGGTCAGCCGCTCTTTTGTAACAAACACACCGTTTACAACTTCGCTCTCTGCACCCTCTACCGCCTGTACGCGCTGAGAGAAACGGAAACTGTTATCCAGCAGCTTTTCCTGCCCGATTAACGCAGCACCTTCCATAATAAGCTTGGCAATGGCTGCATCTTCTCTGCCGGCTACATAGGCAATGTTATATAACTGTCCGGTATCCAGGCTGCCTACGAAAACAGCTTCCTGTTCCATCAGGCGGCAGGCTTCTTTTACGCCGTAGCGCAATCCTGTCAGCACCTGAGCTACCGGAACCCCTTTCGTCACCTGTTCCAGACCATGAACCACCATTTCACCGGCCATCAAAGCAGCGGTCGTGGTACCATCTCCAACTTCATCCTGCTGGGCATTAATCGAATGAATTAACATCCGCGCCACCGGATGGTTGACTTCCATCATATTCAGAATGGTCACACCGTCGTTGGTAATCACTACGTTGCCGAACTGATCCACCAGCATAGTATCCAGCCCTTTCGGACCAATGGTGCTTTCCACTGCAGTCATCACAGCCCGTACCGCATTGGTGTTGTTTTCAATTAAATCAAATTTCTGTTCCCGCTGTTCATTCATAGCATTCCCTCGCTATTCGTTTTCCTTATAGGCTTCTTCCAGTGTCTGCGCCATGGTATTTAACATGGACACAGCTGTGGCATAATCCATTCGAGTCGGGCCAATCAGCCCTACCTTCCCAACGGTTTCCCCTTTGACTTTATAACTCGCTACAATCACACTGCAGTCTTTTACTTCATCCAGACCGGTTTCCGATCCGATTTTTACAGTAATACCTGTTTCGGTATCTCCTTCCATCAGCTGGCTCACAACTTCCTGCTGTTCCAGCGACTGCAGGAGATTTTTTACTTTATTAACATCCTTGAACTCAGGCTGCGACAGCATATTCAACCCGCCATCCAGATAAATTTTTTTATCTTTGCCCTGTACATTCAGAATGGAAGATAGCATTTCCAGTGCACAATCTACAACCTGCCGCTGATGGCTTAGATTCTGAAAAATATTTTCCAGAATGTTGCGCTGCCAGTCATCTACTTTTAAACCGCGCAGATTCTGATTCATCATCATGCTGACCAAATCCAGATCCTCTTTTGTCATGGACTCCGGAATTTCCAGAAACCGGTTTTCAATTTTGTCACCTTCGGTGATAATCACCATCAGAGCCTTGCCAGGCTCCACCAGGAGCAGCTGCAAGAGCTGCAGGGTGGTCCCCTTGCTGTCATCCAGCATCATGACGGTCGTACAGTTTGTTACCTCAGCCAGCATTTTCATGGAATCCCGCAGAACATCACTTACCTGCTGCTGCTTATCCTTTACGGCTTTCTGTATCAGCGCTCTGGCTTCTTCTTTTATATCACTCTGACTCATCAGATAATCTACATAATAACGATACCCGGCATTTGACGGAACACGCCCTGCCGATGTATGCGGCTGTTCAATCAGCCCCATTTCCTCTAAATCCGCCATTTCATTGCGAATCGTTGCTGAGCTGACACCTAGATTATATTTTTTGGAGATCGTTCTGGAACCAACCGGTTCAGCAGTTTCAATATAATCCAGAACAACAGCTTCCAGAATTTTTTGCTTCCGGCTATCCATTTCCATACGCTCCACCTCTTTCAGAGTTTTGTTGTTAGCACTCTTTTCAATCGAGTGCTAACAGTGAATAGTATAATACGGTTATCACAGAAAATCAATGGATTTTTTCAAAAATTTTTTGATGATAATGTTAAGAAATTGTGGAGATACACGCCTGTAATAAACAAAACGCCTTTGTCCGATACATACAAAGGCGTTTCATATTTTTTACACCAGCCTGCTCACCAGAATGGTCATATCATCGATATGCAGTGTACCGCCAGAATGCAAGGCCGCATGTTTCCTCTCGTTACTCCGGATACGGCTGGCAGCTATCGCCATCAGATATTCCGCTACCAGCTGCGGATTGCTGGTAGGCATACACCGGATAATATGCTCCCACACAAATCCATCGCTGTTTAAGTCATACAGCCCGTCACTCATCATAATCAGCAAATCGCCATCCGCAATTTCATGTTCTAAAAGAGCCGGCTCTACGCGAGGCAGAATGCCCACTGGCAGGGAATCACTTTCATACAGTTTCACCTGACGGCCGTTTTTGATAAATGACGGTGCAGAACCGTATTTATACAGCTCCAATTTGCCTGTATTCAGATTCCATAAGGAAATATCCATAGTGCTGAAGCGCACACCGCCATACTGAAAGGAAAGCACCGTATTTACCATGTTCAGCGACAGCCTCATACTAAGGCCACCCATTAGCAAGGCCTGCAGCAGTTCCACTGCCAGCCGGCTCTGCTGCATAGCAAGTTCTCCGCTTCCCATACCATCACACAGCACCTGCATCAAACGCCCGTCTTCCATATCCTGAACTCCCCAGCTATCACCTGATACCGGCTTCTTCCTGCTGGAGGCGTGTCCCACCACAAGCTGTTTTGCCGGTACATTGGCTGATGAAATCTGCCGCATCTGCTGCATTTGTTCTCCTAACTGCATGAACTGATGGGCAATAACTTCCTGCTGTTCTGCCTGCGCCATCTGCCGGCTCTCCAGCTGCCGACAGGCTTCTATCTGATTTATCAGTGCGATTTCCAATGCCCCGGTGCGATGGCATCTTCCCTGAAACCGGCTGGAAAACGCCGTTTCTATGCTGAGTCCGCGCACATCCAGTATATTGCAGGCTTCGGTCAGTGATTCTATCGTATAAACGCGTTCCTCTTCCCAGCACCAGCATGCTTTGGAGCAGAACCGGCACACCTGCTGATATACATTGTTGTATAAAGCTTTCGCCATTTCCTCGGTCTGCTGCGGATTACAGAGTTCCAGCTGTTTTACAGCACTGCCCAGTGCAATCAGGCTGCTTCCCAGCTGCGACAGTCTTTTCCCTTCTATCTGCTTCACAATCCATTCCTCCATCCGTTAAATCCATATATTACCAAGATACTACACAGACATAAAAAAACCTGTCAGCTAAACAAACCTTTTTTATTTTTACTCTTCCCATGAGTCCTTTTTTCCAAATAAAAAACCGCTGCAGAAACATGTACCATCCATGCTTCTACAGCGGTTTTTTATTCTGCTTTGCTCTGTTCTTTATCCGGTTCGATTCCAGTTTCACTGATTTCGTAATTACGAATGTTAGTTGGACTCTGCGCCATACCATTCAGATCCCGCATATAGCGTGCTAAATGTGCTCTGCGCGAGCCTCTGCTGTTCACAACAGACGGGCGCAAAGGCATTGTAGCTCTTTTCCCGGTTTGCATTTCTTCTATTGAATCTTCATAGCAATCTTCATACTCGCTCTGCAGCAGAACCGGCCGTTCTCCCTCTGCCGGAAGTGTGCAGATTACACCGCTTCCCTTTAACTGAATCCGGTGTGTATCCAGAAGTTCCACTGACAGGCTCTGATAATACGGCTGTACACCGGTCAGTTCCTGCAGTCCGCCCGGCACCGGTTTCTGCCAGAAAAACGGATAATGCTGCTGCCACGCAAACAGATTCTCACCCGGCTGAGAATCATCGACATACACAACTGTGACAATGTATCGGCCTTCCACCTGCAGCATCTGATTCTGAATCGTACAGGTCTGAACTTCTGCCGCAGCAGCAGTCGTCAGCACACTGCTGCAGTCAGGCCAGGTTTCCGGCAGTTCCAGGGTTTCCGCCATTTCAAACTGCCCGGTAATCACCTGAGTAGACTGCAGCTGTATTACACGCGGAAGCTGTATAACCGCCTCCAGAAGAAGATTCTGGCCAGCCGCCTGTCCCCGGCTGTATAACAAATTGGCTTCCCCTATAAACTGCACCGGCTCATCAATTGCTCCCTGCAGCCATAATTCTGCTCCATATACCGTTTTCTCGTTGCGGGCATCCGAATAGAGCAGCTCCAGCTGAATTTTACCACGCAGCTCCATTTTATCATCCGGAGCAGATACCCTGCTCCATTCTTTCAGCACAATCTGCTCTGCCATACCATTTGCCGGCTCAGGCAAACGCAGCATCGCTTTACAAAGAAACGTACATGCCCGCTGATCGGTTAACAGGGCAACATCATTCCACTCACAGGCCAGATTTTCACTCTGCACCTTTAAACACCCCCATATTCCATTTCTTCATGTATATGGAGATAATCCTCTATTTATGCCTGAAACTCCGATAACAGCAAACCATATACCAGCCCTTTGTCGCTGATAATGACTTCTTCTGTACCCAGCAGTTCCATAGTTTTCTGCAGAATCAGCACACCATAAGGCATAATATCGGCCCGTTGCGGTTTCATTCCAGGAATCAGCTCCCGTTCCTGCTGACTCATCTGCAGCAGTTTTTCACACCAGTCATCCACGCGTTCTTTTGTCAGTTTCTGACCATGAATTTTCTTTCCGTCATATCGAACCAGACCCAGTTCCATAGCCATCAGACAAGTATTGGTGCCGCCAACTGCAATCAGTGCACAATTCTCCGGCAGCTCAG
>DAISWV010000041.1:0-9114 GCA_036826195.1 Peptococcaceae bacterium
CGCGTCTTCCATGCGGTCTGCTGCAGCCAAAGCCTCTTCCTCGGTGGCGAAGGTGTCCATTAAGAGTATAACCGTATAATCATCCTGATTCTTATGCCGTTCACGGGCATTCACAACTCCATATACGGTTGAGGCACTGGAATTTTCCGTTACCTCCGGTGTGGTGTCAAATGCCTGCCAGCCTAAAAGATACGTTTCTCCCGGCTTCAACGCAACCGGGCTGCCGGTAGTGCCATCCAGAAACGCCCACGACCAGCCCCACTCTGCACGGTTCTCACCCGGCACTGTTCTTTTCATTACCGGATAAACACTGGTGGCACCCTCTGTCCTTGTGTTCATTCGCAGTATACTCTGCCCCTTTTCCCGGTCAACCTCCCAGGACATATACAGTTCTTTGTCGCCAGTGCCGCCCAAAGACCATACGTTAGTTTCCACACACTTGTCTTTTTCCCACACTTCGGTATACATTACTGCACCCTGCACATCATCCTGAAAATCAAATTTCAGAATGCCGACATTCCCATCAAACAATCGGCCGATTGCTTTTTCCTGTTCTGATAACTCCACCGATGTCACCGTGGATTGCGGTGCAGAGCATCCGGTCAATGCAAACATCATCGCACAAAGCAGTGCAATCCATTTTACCATTCGCTGTTTCATAAAAGCACCTCCTGATAAAAACAACCCTGCCACAGGGCGTCGACTACGCTCTTATGCCATTAATTCTTTCACAGCACTTCTTAAAGATTCCACCTTATCCTCTGCGGCTTTCATACTTTCGCCTTTTACCGAGTAATAGAATTTGATTTTCGGTTCAGTGCCGGAAGGGCGCACTGCCATCCAGCCGCCATCGGCAAAGAAATATTTTAACACGTTAGCTTTTGGCAGTTCATCGATGCCTTCCGCATAATCTTTTCGTTCTGCTACAGTTAAGCCTCCAAATACAGAAGCATCTGCCGCACGAAGGCTATCCATAATATCGGCAATCCGGTCCTGCCCGTCAACACCCGGCAGTGTAAAAGAATCCACCATATCTTTGTAATAGCCGTATTCCTGATACAGTTCTTCTAAACGATCCAGCAGAGTTCTGCCCTGCGCTTTCTGATATGCCGCCATTTCGCAGATTAACATAGATGCAACTACGGCATCCTTATCTTTTGCATGGCTGCCAACCAGATAGCCGTAGCTTTCCTCATAGCCCATTACAAAGTTATGGTCGCGTGTTTCCTCAAAGCCAATCATTTTTTCACCGATATATTTAAAGCCGGTCAGCACATTCAGCACTTCAGCACCGCGAGCTTTTGCAATATCGGCCCCCAGTTCGGAAGTCACGATGGTTTTGATAACAACCGATTTATCGTCCAGCTGTTTCTGGCTCAGCACATAATCCACCAGCAGAGCACCGGTCTGGTTACCGGTCAGTAATGTATAATCATCCCCGTTTTTCACCGCAATGCCTACGCGGTCGCAATCCGGGTCGGTTCCTAATACGATATCCGCATTCAATTCCTGTGCATAGGCAATTGCCAGTGCAAGCGCCTCTTTATCCTCCGGATTTGGAGACTGCACGGTGCTAAACTGGGTATCCGGTTCTTTCTGACTTTCCAGCACATGCACCTGAGAGAATCCGTCTTTATCCAGAACCGCAGTCACATTGCCCAGGCCTGTCCCGTGCAGCGGTGTATAAACGATGTTCAGATTTTCTTTTGCCGCAGCATCGGTTAAGAGCGCCTGTTCCAGAACCGCTTTCTGGAATACCTGATGATATGCATTGCCGATTTCGTGATACAAATCCATGGATTTTGCATTTTCGTAAGCCATCTGCACCGGCAGAGCCGCCAGTTCCTGATAGATATCAATTTTTTCTAAAATAGCCTCTGCCATTTCACCGGTAATCTGGCAGCCATGTTCATTGTACACTTTGTAACCGTTATATTCTTTTGGATTATGACTGGCAGTGATTACAATCCCGGCAATAGACTGCCGATATTTCACCGCAAAAGATAATTCCGGCGTTGGAGCCAGGCGATCAAATACATAAGTACGAATCCCGAACCCGTTTAAGGTAAGAGCCGCTTCTTTTGCAAAAAGTTCTGAATTTTCACGATTATCGTATGCAATTACCACACCGCGCTGCATAGCCTCCCGTCCATATGTGGACAGCAGATATAACGCCAGCCCTGATGTTGCTCTCTGCACGGTATACACGTTCATACGATTGGTTCCCACGCCCATTTTGCCGCGCAATCCGGCAGTGCCGAAGGTCAGCTCCTGACAGAAGCGGTCACGAATTTCTTCTTCATTATCTTTAATGGCTTCCAGTTCCACCCGCATTTCCGGTTCCAGTGCTTCATAATCCAGCCACTGACGATAACGGACACGATATTCCATATTGCTCATATGCAAACACTCCTCACTAATACGCATTTTTATTAATAAACCCTTTAAACACTGTTAAAAAAACAATTCTCAAATCAAAGGCAAAGGTCCAGTTTTCAATATAATACAAATCATGTTCGATGCGCTTCTCAATAGAAGTATCGCCGCGCAGTCCGTTCACCTGCGCCCAGCCGGTAATACCTGGCCGCACCTGATGCTTAATCATATAACGAGGAACCTCTTCACGGAACTTCTCCACAAAAAACGGACGTTCCGGACGCGGCCCCACCACAGACATATCGCCCTTCAGTACATTGAAAAACTGAGGCAGTTCATCGATGCTGGTTTTACGCATGAATGCACCCCATTTTGTTTTCCGGGGGTCATTTTTTGTCGTCCACTGTTCCCGTTCCTCTTCATCCGTCTGTACGTGCATAGAGCGGAACTTGTACATCATAAAGTTTTTACGGTCAAGACCCATTCGTTCCTGATGAAAAATCACCGGTCCCGGCGACGTTAACTTAATCATAATAACGGAAAGCAGCATCACCGGCGAGGTAATCAGAATGGCCAGCGATGCAAAAGCTATATCAAACATCCTCTTCAGGCCGCTTTTAAACCAGTTATCCAGCGGTACCCGGCGAGTATCAATCACCGAAAGCCCGTCCAGATCATCCATATACGGCTGGGTTGGCACATATTTGTAATAGTAGGGAATAATATTGGTTTTGATGCCGGCTTTCTCACACTGCGCCAGAATATAGCCCAGGTCTTCCGCGTCCTCAGAAGTTATGGCAATAACCACCAAATCAAAGTGTTGAGAAAGCAGTGTCTCTACCAGTTCACTGATACCACCCAGCACAGGATATCCCCGATATTCTTTTGCAGGTGTAATCCAGTTGTCCAGAAGCCCGTCAATCTGATAACCCCAGTGCCGGTTTTTCTCTACACGGTTAATAAAATCATCGCTGATTTCATTGGCCCCAATTACCAGACAATGCCGCAGGTTAAAACCTTGCCGGCGGAAATGTCGCAGCACAAGCCGTACAGCCAGACGCTCCAAAAGCATCAGAACCATATTGGTGATAAAAAACAGCAGCAGCTGACCACGAGAGAAATCTTCCAGTTTGAAATAGTACAGACCTACCATTAACAGAATAATCCCGATACCGTTGGCACGGAAAATCTCCATTATCTCTTTGAACAGAGAATCTTTTCGTTTTGGCCGATACAACCCCATTCGAAAATATATAAATCCGTAGAGCGCCATCGTCACTGTCGTAATCTCCACCATCTGTATCTGCGTCAGCGTTCTAGCACCATCCAGCAGCACAAATCTGCCCCAGTAGGCAATTGCCATTGATACCGCCACCAGACTCAAATCCAATGCAATCTGTATTCGATTCAGATATTTCTGGTTTTCCTTAATCATTACAGAATACACTCTCCTGCCTGTTTATTCTGGAAATACGTTAATATCATATTATAACAAAAATTCTGTCATAAGAAAACGGATTTTCTTCAGATTACTGAAATTCTCATAAAACAGTTTTTGCTCATATAAAAGCAGACCCATCGGCACTGCGCCTTATGGGTCTGCATCTGTTTACTGCTTTTTCATACGCATCGGCAAATATTATTCACTTACCGGTTCTGCCTCCACGATTTCTGCTTCGCCATCTTTCAGCAAAGTAATTCCTTCTTTTGTGACTTCGACTTTTACAGTGTCACCTGTTCTATAACGGCCTTTCAGCAGATCTTCCGCAAGCGGATCCTCCACCATGCGCTGAATAGCTCTGCGCAGCGGTCTTGCGCCATATGCCGGGTCATAACCTTCGGCCACAAGTTTTTCTTTCGCTTCCAGGGAAACTTCCATACCGATTTCCTGTTCCGCCAGACGCTTGTGCAGTTCTTTCATCATCAGATCCACAATCGCAAGAATATGTTCTTTTTCCAGTGCATGGAACACGATTGTTTCATCTACACGATTTAAAAATTCCGGGCGGAAGGTGGCTTTCAGGGCATCCATTACACGGGCCTTCATCTTATCGTAAACGGCTTGTTCTTCTGCTTTAGAAGTATCTGCCGTAAAGCCCATAGTGCCGGTTGTTTTAATGCTGCCTGCACCTACATTGGATGTCATGATGATTACTGTATTTTTGAAATCCACTGTGCGCCCCTGGCTGTCCGTCAGGCGGCCGTCATCCAGTACCTGAAGCAGAATATTGAATACGTCCGGATGGGCTTTTTCAATTTCATCCAGAAGCACAATCGAGTAAGGTTTGCGACGTACAGCCTCTGTCAGCTGACCGCCTTCCTCGTGGCCTACATAGCCCGGAGGTGCGCCCACCAGTCGGGATACAGAATGTTTCTCCATGTATTCAGACATATCAATGCGCACAATAGCATCCTCATTATCAAATAACACTTCGGCCAGTGCACGAGCCAGTTCGGTTTTCCCCACACCGGTCGGGCCTAAAAACAGAAAGGAACCAATTGGACGTTTTGGATTTTTCAATCCAGACTGCGCTCTGCGCACCGCACGAGATACTGCTTTTACCGCCTCATCCTGCCCGATTACACGCTGATGCAGAATTTCCTCCATGCGAAGCAGACGCTGTGTATCCTCTTCCTGCAGTTTCGTAACCGGCACCCCGGTCCAGTTGGACACGATTGCTGCAATTTCTTCTTCTGTTACGATTTTGGTCTTTGTGCTGGTCTGATTTTTCCACTCCTCAGTCAGTTTCTGCAGTTCTTCCCGTTTCTGTTTTTCCTGATCGCGGTACTGCGCTGCTTTTTCATATTCCTGTGTCATAACAGCCGCTTCTTTTTCTTTGCCGAGGCGTTCAATTTCTTCTTCCAGCGCTTTTACATCCGGTGGAGCGGTATAAGTCTGCAGACGCACACGAGATGCTGCTTCATCAATCAAGTCAATCGCTTTATCCGGCAGGAACCGGTCTGTAATATAACGGCTGGACAGTTTTACTGCTGCTTCAATAGCCGCATCCGAAATTTCTACATTATGATGCGCTTCGTATTTATCGCGAATCCCTTTCAGAATTTCGATAGCATCCTCCTGTGTTGGTTCATTTACCGTAATCGGCTGGAACCGGCGTTCCAGAGCCGCATCCTTTTCAATATGTTTGCGATATTCATCCAGTGTCGTTGCACCGATACACTGAATATCACCGCGTGCCAGTTCCGGTTTCAGAATATTGGCCGCATCCAGAGACCCTTCTGCCGAACCGGCGCCAATCAGTGTATGCATTTCATCAATAAACAGAATAATGTTTTTATCCGCTTTCACTTCATCCATAATTTTTTTCAGGCGTTCCTCAAAATCGCCGCGATATTTTGCGCCGGCAACCAGCGAACCCATATCCAGAGTAAACACTTCTTTCTCTTTCAGCAGTTCCGGCACATTGCCGCTGATAATCCGCTGCGCCAGGCCTTCTGCGATGGCAGTTTTCCCGACACCTGGTTCCCCCAGCAGAGCAGGATTATTTTTTGTACGACGACATAACACCTGGATAACACGTTCGATTTCACTTGCACGCCCA
Organism: Peptococcaceae bacterium; assembly: GCA_036826195.1. Lineage (GTDB taxonomy): Bacteria > Bacillota > Peptococcia > Peptococcales > Peptococcaceae > UBA7185. The sequence continues at coordinate 5,940 of DAISWV010000041.1, forward strand.
ATAACCGGGTCAATTTTCCCCTGCCGCACCAGTTCATTCAGATTGCGCCCAAACTCCTCTAAGGTCGGGCGATTTTTGCTGCCTGCAGCTTTTGCTCCGCCGTTTACATTGCTTTCCATACCGCCAGCACCGCCCAGCAGCGCAATCACCTGCTTCCGAACTTTATCCGGTTCTACGCCAAGCTCTGCCATTGCCTGAGAAGCAACGCCTTCCCCTTCCCGAAGAATTCCTAACAGCAAATGTTCTGTGCCAATGTAGTTCACACCCCAGCGCACAGCTTCATCCTGAGCCAGCGCCAGCACTTTTTTTACACGCGGCGTGATAGTAATCTCATTTCCTACTGGTTCACTGCCCGGAGCCAGTGTTTTTAATACAATCTCTCGCACAGTTTCCAGATTTATGCCCATATCTGTCAGGGCACGCGCTGCAACGCTTTCTCCTTCCCGAAGAATCCCTAACAGCAGGTGTTCCGTGCCAACTGCCGGATAATTCATTGCACGGGCTTCCTCCTGCGCATAATAGATGACATGCTGTGCTTTTTCCGTAAAACGTCCAAACATAACGCTCACCTTCCTGATCAAATTCTCAATTCCTCTTAACGCTTCTCTTGTAATGCTTTATGCTAGTATTTCCCGAATCTTTTCCGCTCTATAACAGTCTCTGGCCATATCATCCATTGCACCGCCACGCAGCACCTGTAAATATCCAGGCTGCGCTGTTAAAAACATCTGGTCAATCTGGGTCAGAGTCAGCTGATTAAAATAACCCAGACCATGCCCAAGGCGCACCAGAGAAATCAGTTCCAGTGCTTCTCTAGAACTCATATACCGGGCATTTGCCAGTGTGCCGTAGGCTCTCCATACACGGTCCGACAGAATCAGCCCATTATGCTCTTTTAAGAAATTGCGCGCATTGCGTTCCTCTTTGATAATCTGCTGTGCCACCGACTGCAGATTCGTTAAAATATCCTGTTCGCTTTGCCCGATAGCACTCTGATTCGAAATCTGATAAACATCGCCCAGCGACTGACTGCCTTCCCCGAAAATGCCGCGCACCGTCATCCCGAAGTTGCCAAGCTGATCCAGAATCGATACTCGTTTTGTGAGTACCAGTCCAGGCAGATGCATCATGATAGAGGCCCGCATACCGTTACCCAGATTAGTCGGGCAGCATGTCAGATACCCAAGTTTTTCATCAAAAGCATAATCAAAATAGCTTTCAATGCGGTCATCCAGCACATTGGCCTTCTGCCATAAATCCTGCAGATTCAGCCCTGGTGCAAAACACTGCACACGCAGATGATCCTCTTCGTTAATCATGATACTGATGCTGCCATCCTCATTAACTGCAAGCCCCCGGCACTGATGATCATCCTTGCTGTGTTCCGGACTGATGAGGTGTTTTTCTACCAGCGCCTGTTTGTCCAGTGTGGAAACATTCTGCAAATCATAGAATTTTAAATTGCTGTGGTCTTTGCAGAACGCCGCCATGTCGGCTAGCACCGCCTGCCCGCTTTCTTCTGTCTGTTTTAGCGGAAATGGATATTTTGCAAAATTTCGTGCCAGCCGAATACGAGTACAGAGTACCACATCTTTATCATCGCCACTTCCGATGGTCCATGGGCTATTATCACTTTTCACCAGATTTTTAAGCATTCTGACCACCCTCCTGTTCCAGTACACGAATTTCATCGCGCAGTTCAGCTGCACGTTCAAAATGTTCTTCCTGAATGGCACGCTGTAATTCTTCTCTTAATAAAACAATCTTTTGTTTTTCTGCCAGTTTTGCTTCCCCACGCACCGGAACTTTTCCGGTATGACGGCTGTTGCCGTGAATTCGTTTAATCAGCCCCGGCATATAATCCGAAAAATATTCATAGCAGTTGCTGCATCCTACACGCCCCAGCTTTCGGAATTCACCGGCAGTCATACCACAAACCGGACATGCATCATGGGCCGACATATTTTTCTGTACAAACGGCTGCGACTGATTTTCCGGATTGAAGAATCCGCCGATAAAATCTGCCATAGAGAAATCCGGCATTAACCCAAGTGTCGGAAATGCACCCATCGGCTCTTTCATCTGACTGGCGCACTGTTCACAGACGTGCCGCTCTTCTTTATGCCCATTGACTATTTTGGTATAGTGAATGGTTGCCGGATTCTTTTTACATAATTCACAATACATAAACAATCACCTCATTAATGATTTAAAAATAATTTAAAAATCAAGTATGCCGCATCATATTCAGCATCGCCAGCACCTGCTGCATCATCGATGCCCGTATCATATCCCGCTGTGATTTCTCTACACCGGTCATCACACGATCTTTCAGCATACTGTTAAACAGCAGCATCTCACGCTGCGTAATAATTCCCTGCTGATACAGATAGGCCGTCAGGCCTTCTGAATCGCTCTGCGTCAGCTGAGTTCCTACAGCTTCTGTCAGCGCATCCTGCAGATCATCATCTTCATCCAGCTGCAGACTTACAATTCGTACATAGCCGCCGCCACCTCGGCGCGTTTCCACCATATAACCCTGCACCGGCGTAAACCGGGTACTCAGCACATAATTAATCTGCGATGGCACACAGTGAAAATATTCCGACAGCAGATTTCGCTGAATCTCAACAACGCCTTCTGCTTCTTCCTGCAGCAATGCTTTTATATATTCCTCAATCTGTTTTGATAAACTGCTCATATTTCTCACCTCGATTGCAACATCCCTTATCTATTACGGTTGCATATGACTCCAGGATTTCATCAAACCACCTTTGACTTTTCCTGACCTTGAATATATTATATCCAGCCTCTGTACTTTTATGCAAAGGTCAGGATAGATTCAAATTTAATCAAAACAAGAGATTTTGTTAGATATTTATGTATAATCAATTGTAATTACAGATAATCTTAAATATTCATGTTTTATGATAAATCAAAAGAATCGCTCAACCATGCGAAATTCTTACTATTTTCATTCAATAGCGCAAATAAGGTCAGAAATTTAATTCTGACCTTATTCGGTTTTCCCACCGTCATCCAGCGTTTATTCTGCTTGTTTTCATTGCAATACATGTAGAAACTGTCTATAATAAATTGTATTGTCAACAAAATATTTCACACAAATTTACGAAAGGAAGCGAACAGCTTGTCACAAAAACAAAACAGCCAGACA
>DAISWV010000042.1:0-9027 GCA_036826195.1 Peptococcaceae bacterium
GCCCTGTACATAATCAGCTGCCTGTTTTACATAACAGGGCGGAATGCATACCGATGCAGCACAGCCTTCCATTGCTTCCTCACATAATTTCTGAATGGATTCCCAGTCGGCAGTCTGTTTTAACTGGGTATGGTCAATATGGGTATAAATTTCGTTTAATTCCATGACAGGTTCTCCTCACTTCCGCTTATATCTGCTGCTGTAATAATTTTAATTCTTCTTCGGTAAGCTCGCGGCAGCAGCCCGGCTCTAAATCATCGGGCAGATACAAATCCCCCATGGCTAAGCGATGCAGCTCTACCACTTTTGCCCCGTAGCAGCCAAACATGCGCTTAATCTGATGATAGCGCCCCTCTTTTAACGTGACGACAGCTGTTTTTTCGCCAGTGATTTCAAGGCCTGCCTCTTTGCACACACCATCGTTTAATTCCACACCGGCTTTAAAGCCATCTGCCATCTGCTGTGTAACGGGAATATCCAGTTCTACCTTATAAATTTTCTGTACGTGCTTTTTGGGCGCCAGAATATTATGGGCCATTACGCCATCGTCTGTAATAATCATTAACCCTGTGGTGTCGCGGTCTAAACGGCCGGCAGGAAACATGCCTCTGCCCTGATATTCTTCAGGCACCAGTTCTAAAACTGTCTGATGCTCCTTATCCTCGGTGGCGGATACATACCCCTTTGGTTTGTTCAGCATCAGATACACATTTTTTTTAATAATAATATCCACACCATCCACTGTGATGCGGCTTTTTGAAGGGTCAGCCTTCACACTGGATGATTTGATGACCTCACCATCTACCATAACACGACGCTTTGCAATTAATCCTTTTACATCATTGCGGGAATATTTCCCTTGCGATGCAATTATTTTATCGATTCGTTCCAGACGAAACATCTCCCTTCCTGTTGGAATACGCTATTTATATTTCAATCATACGTTTTTATTTCACTCATATTGGTTCTATCATTTCAGTATGTATTTTCTATTATACCGCATCCGCCAGCGCTTGCCAATGATGCTTTGCAGGAAAAGATGTGGACAAGCCCTTCTGGAAGGTGCTATAATATCCAGGTTATTGATTTTTACAACATAAGGAGATTATTATGCAAAAACGTGATTCTTTTGGAACCCGTCTGGGCTTTATTTTAGCCTGTATCGGTTCTGCAGTAGGGATGGGCAACCTTTGGATGTTCCCGACCCGTGTGTCCCTTTACGGCGGCGGTTCGTTCCTGATTCCCTACTTTATTTTTGTGGTACTGATTGCATCCACTGGTGTAATCGGGGAGATGGCCTTTGGCCGCGCCACCCGTTCCGGTTCTATTAATGCATTCGGCGCTGCCGCAGAGCGCAAAGGTATGCGAAAACTGGGCGAGGTATTAGGGTTTATCCCTACCATCGGCTCTCTGGCCATGGCGATTGGCTACACAGTTGTTATGGGCTGGATTTTAAAATATGCCGTAGGCACCTTCACCGGTGCCACCTTATCCTCCACTGATGTAGACGGCTATGCTGCAGCATTTGGCAGCATGGCAAGCGCATTCGGCAACAACGTATGGCAGATTGCCGCATTAGCCATCTGTATTGCCATCATGATGCTGGGTATCGGCAAAGGGATTGAAAAAGCCAACAAAATTATGATGCCTCTGTTTTTCGTGTTATTCGTAGGCTTAGGTGTTTATATCTTCACCCTGCCGGGCGCAAGCGAAGGCTACCAGTATATCTTCCGTGTGGACCCTGTGGCTCTGCGTGACCCTGCCACCTGGATGTTTGCACTGGGGCAGGCATTCTTCTCGTTATCCATTGCAGGCAACGGCACCATCATCTATGGTTCCTACCTGAGCGATCAAGAAAACGTTCCGGCATCGGCAGCCCGTGTAGCACTGTTTGATACCATGGCAGCCTGCCTGGCAGCTCTGGTTATCATTCCAGCTATGGCTACCGCAGGCACCCAGTTAGACCAGGGCGGCCCTGGGCTGATGTTTATCTTTCTGCCAAATCTGTTTCACAGTATGCCTGGCGGTTCGCTCTTTGCCATTATCTTCTTCGTGGCGGTACTGTTCGCCGGCATGACCTCGCTGTTAAATCTGTATGAAACACCAATTGCAGCCCTGCAGGAAAAACTGGGCTTTGGCCGCAGCAAAGCATGCCTCACCGTAGGTATTTTTGGCGCGGTGGTTTCCATCTGTATTCAGGGTATCGTATCCGGCTGGATGGATGTGCTGTCGATCTATATCTGTCCGTTAGGTGCAGGCCTTGCAGCTATCATGTTCTTCTGGTTCTGCGGAAAAGAATTTGTAGAGCGCGAAGTAAACAAAGGCCGCACAAAACCAGTCTTTCCATGGTTCTTCCCTGTCTGCAAATATGTATTTACCCCTGTATGCTTCCTGGTACTGATTTTAGGCGCTTTAAACGGCGGGATTGGCTGACGGGTTTCCTGTAACAAACAAGGCTGTCGCAATATTTTTGCGACAGCCTCTTTTTATAAATTCTATTCTGTTTTTGCTTCCCCGTATTCTTTGCGATATACACGGGCAGCCAGCGATTTATCGGTATACCATTTGCCAACCTGGGTGGATTCAAATGCTTCCAGCTGGGATGGATCCTCCATCAGTTCCTTCAGATAATAGCCTGCCAGCCCGGAGTTAAAACGCCCCAGCCAGTCTCTGCATGTACCGCAGCTGCATCCGCAGGTACATTCCTCACCTGTTTTTTTTGAGCAAAACACATTGGTTACTTCTTTCATCTGCACCATCCCCCTGTCGCTGTTTTTGGAATATATTTCTCACTGGTTCTATTGTACCAACTTCGCTGAATTTGTGCAATAGCATATTATTATTTGTATATCATTTCCCGATATGGCTCCAGCAGTTCGACAATCTGCGTATAGAGCCGCACAGAAAGCTTATCCATATTAAGCCGATAGGTGCGTTTTCCATTGATATACAGATACACACAGCTTTCGGTCCGCTGATACTGCACCTGCTCCGGCTTATAGCAAAGCCATTCGTTATGCAGAAAGATTTTAATACCCACTTCATCGGCACTCATCCGAATACGGTCAGGATAAATATTATTCAGCGTATAGCCTGTTAAAACCAGCAGCACCGCAGGTATTTTCCAGCATGCCAGCTGCGAAAACACAAATCCGGTTAAAAGCGGCACTCCCAAAAGCACCATCACTTTCACCAGCTGTATGATACGCTGATTCACCAGATACATAGGCTACTCCAGTGTAATGCGGCCGATTTTAGCCTGTCGGAAATCAATCAGAATGCCTTTGGACACTTTACTGTAATCAATGCGGCCGCCTTTTAACAGGCATCCGCGGTTTTTACCAATCTGATCCATAATCGCCAGCGGCTCTTCTTCCATAATTTCATCATCCAGCTTAAAGCGTTCCTGCAACAGCTTTGGATAGCGCTCTTTTAAAAAGGCAATCAGCTTGAATGCCGCCTCGTCAATATCAAATACCTCATCATTTACAGCGCCGCTTACGGCTAAACGGAACCCGACTTCTGGATCTTCAAATTTAGGCCATAAAATCCCTGGGGTATCTAACAGCTCTAAATCCTCATCTAAACGAATCCACTGCGTGCCGCGGGTTACCCCTGGTTTATCCCCGGTCTGAGCTGCTTTTTTACCTGCAATAATGTTAATAAAGGTACTTTTTCCCACGTTTGGAATACCCACAATCATGCAGCGGATACTCTGTTTGCGAATCCCTTTTTTGGCCTGGCGCTCCCGTTTTTCGGCAGTCAGCTCCATCAGCGCATCCTTTAATTTTGCAATCAGCTGTTTTTTACCAACGGTAGCATTAAAGGCCAGCGCCTTGCATTCGCTCTGCTGGTTAAAATAATTGACCCAGTAAGCAGTACGCTGCGGATCCGCCAGGTCTTCTTTATTTAAAATCACAACACGAGGTTTTTTGCCGCCCACCAGCTGTTCTAAAAGCGGATTGCGACTGCTCACAGGCAGACGGGCATCCACAATTTCAATTACAACATCGACTAATTTAATCTGTTCCTGAATCATGCGCTTGGTTTTTGCCATATGGCCTGGAAACCACTGTACATGCATTATAATCACTTCCCTTATAGCATTCATCCACTTATATACACATTTTGTCAGCTTTCTATTTTACCAGTAAAAATCGAATTTGTCCACTTTCTAATACAAAAAGTGCTCCTGCATAGCATCGCGTCACCTAAAGCATTATTTTTTCATTTGTTTTTCTGATTTGAAAAGATTTCTGTTTACCGCCTGTCATCAAATGCAGTACAATATTATTATACAAACGCTTTTGGAGGGATTATTATGCAAAACTACAGCATGCTGCTGCCTCGTTATTCCATCGGGGCGGAAATTTACAATAACATTCCAGAATTCTGTCTGCCATATGGCAAAAAAATTGTAGCCATCGGCGGCCACAAAGCCATGCAGGCGGCTCGTCCTGAAATTGACAGGGCAATTGACGGCTCCGGGCTTGAAATAATTGATTATATCTGGTTCGGCGGAGAAGCCAGCTACGAAAATGTAGAGATGCTCTCGGCTATGCCGGAGGTGCAGCAGGCCGATATGATTTTTGCAATCGGCGGCGGGAAAGCACTGGATACCTGCAAATGCCTGAGCGCAAAAAGCGGTAAGCCAGTATTTACCTTCCCTACCATTGCCGCTACCTGTGCTGCGGTTACCACCATTTCGATTATGTACCATGCTGACGGCAGCTTTAAAGATATGTTCTTCTTCCTGCAGCCGCCGGTACACGCGTTCATTAACACAGCCATCATCTCAGCTGCACCGGAACAGTATTTATGGGCAGGCCTTGGTGATACCATCGCCAAATATTACGAATGCACCGTATCGGCGCGCGGTGATGAACTGGAGCATTATTTTGCTGTAGGGATTGAAATCAGCCGCCAGTGCGTAGAGCCTTTAATGAAATATGGCATGAAAGCCATGGAAGATAATAAAAAGAAAATCTGCACCTACGAACTGGAACAGGTTATCTTAGCGGTTATTGTTACCACCGGGCTGGTATCCATTCTGATTACCCGCGAACACACTCCGGATTATAACAGCGGTCTGGCGCATGCTATTTTTTACACCTTAACCACACTGCCTCACTTTGAAGAAACCCATCTGCATGGCGCAGTTGTCGGCTTCGGTGTTTTAATTCTGCTGCTTTGCGATAATCAGATGGATGAATTCGAACGCATTTATCAGTTTAACAAATCGGTAGCCCTGCCGGTATCCCTGGCCGATATGAAAATCACCCACGAGCAGATGGAATCCCTGCTGCCTCTCCTGCCGGATACCAAAGACCTGCGCCATTATCCGTACGCCGTTACCGTACCTATGCTGCAGGAGGCTTTTGCAAAGCTGGCAGCACGCAACGCACAGGATTAATACCACGCACAATATTATTACAGCCATATACACAAAAGAACCAGCCCCAAAAGGCTGGTTCTCAGATTGCAGACAACTACGTGTTTAGTGGCTGTCTGCTTTTTAATTATCAATAATAGTCACCGTATCGCTTCTGAAGCAGTCCGTTTAATTTTACACAAACCGTTGCAGTCAGCGGTATCAGCACAATCAGCGCATACAGCCCCCACTGCTCCAGCAGAACAAAACGGTCACCCATCAGAATCAGCGCATTTGTCGCAAACATCATAAACCCGATCTCCGCCAGAGCCAGCATCCCGGCAGTTAAAAAACGCTGAACCAGATTCAGAGCATAAGTCAGCGGCACAAGAATACTGATAAAGGCCAGATTACACACAATTACCAGGGCAAAAGTTTCACGCAGCATCGGATTTTCCACATATCCCGGAAAAAAACACTGCCCAAGAGCAGTAAGCCCTCTCAGGTACAGCAGCCCGGCCAGCATCAGCAGATAGCTCATAATATAACGGCTCATCAGTTCCCGGTCTTCCGGCACATCTATTGCAAAACAGGTCGTATGCTTTGTCTGGGAGAAGAACGGAAGAAATGCCATACACAAACCAGTCAGCATAATGGCATTGCCAGACATCAGTGTTCGAATCGTAACCAGTATCATCATAATACACACCATAGGGTTCAACCGCAGATTCATAAACTGCCCCGCCACCAGATGTAACATTCTCATTTGCATCATTCCTTGCTAATAAATTTCTTTTCGTCTATATCTGTTATTATAACAAATATGCACAGTTGATGCAACTATTATTTATTCCCACTCTATTCCGAACAGTCTCAAAAGTTTCTGCCAGAACGAGAGCTTTTTCTCTGTATTCCCATCGACCTCTGCATCGTCAGGAATTTCTATTGATGGCGTGCGAATCACAAACTGTACCGCCTGTACATTTTCATTTTTGTCCGATACAAACGATTCTATTTCATCACCGTTGCCAAACAGCTCATCCACTCCGGCACGCAGCTCATCGATTAATTTTCGGTCCAGGTTGGCTGTTTTATTGCGAAACTCCATAGTTCCACTCTGCATCTGAATCAGCCCGTCTTCTAAGGTTATGATGCCATCTTCCAGTGTAATGGCACCGTCGCACAGCTCGGCACTTCCGTTTTTCAGCTCCACAAGACCATCGGCCAGTGCAATGCTTCCATCCAGCAGAGAAACTGTTCCGTCTACCAGTTCAGACGTACCATCCTCCAGTTCTACAAGCCCTTCATATAAAGAGGCCGTCCCGTCAGATAACTGCATGGTTCCCTCTTTCAGCTCGGCAGTGCCGTCATAGAGTTTTTCCGCACCTTCCAGAAGCTGTGCTGTGCCTTTTTCCAGTTGCAGCAGTTCTTCATACAGAAGTGCAACCTCCTCCCGGGTCTGCTTTAATTCCGCAATACTCGTTTTTAAGGTTTCGATTTCCACTTCATAGTCTTGCAATATATAATCCCAGTCAATCCGGGTGGTAACCTCCCCGATAATACCAAACAGACGGTTTAGTTTTTCATCCTGCTCCGCTGCGTTTGTCAATGCCTCAAGGCTTTCTTCCATCTGCGCAATCACCGTATCCAGTTTCTGCAGATACATATCCAGCTTTTCCACGCCCTCATGCAGTGTTTCTACCCCTTCCAGCAGTTCCCCGGCGCCTTCATAAAGCTGTTCGGCTCCATCTGAAAGTTCCACCGTCCCAGCTTTCAGCTGATGGACACCATCTTTGGCATCCATTACCCCTTTTTGCAGAGAAATTGTACCATTTTTCAGTTCTGCAAGGCCGTCCCGCAATTCTACCGCTCCATCGCCGGCCTCGCCAATACCATCCCTTAATTGATGCATATAATCCGTCAGTTCTACAGAACCTTCATATAGTTTTTCCATGCCGTGAAACAGCTCCAGTGTGCCGTCGTCAAACTGTACCGCTGCATCCGTAATCTGATTCATCTGTTCGGTCATGGCACCATACTGCTCCTCGTTCAAATCCAGCGCCATAGACAGGGTAATGCCATTTAAGGATATCTGTTCCATTTCAAAATCAGTTACATCCGCTGATACGGACAAATAGCTGTCTTTTCCGGGTAGAATGGTCCATGTAAGCTGCTTATTGCGTCCAACACTTGCCAGGGTAGCGTCCTCCGCCCGAATGTTTCGGCATAACGATGTATCCAGCTGCATAGAAACCTGCAAAGCATAGTTTTCAAAAAACAGCGGATTACATTCTTTATTCTGCACAATAGATACATCTATCTGCAGATGCCCGGTTTGACCTGCAAGTTCTTCTGCCGTCAGATGCTTTCCATCCAGCCAGTACTGAATTGAAAAATCCCACGGCAGCGTATCATCATTTAAAATGCCTTCATAGTACAGCCTTCCTGCTTTGGCATCCACAATTACCTGCTGATTTTTAAACTGCAATTCCTCCATGGATGTCATATTACGCAATGAGCTATAATCTCCGTAATCAATAATCTGCCCATCCTCGTTCAGCAGAAAGCTGTTTACCACATAAATGGTATCCACAGAGCCATCACCATAAAGATTAGCATAAACCACTTCCTCTTTCTGTATCTCATGCTGTCCTGCCTGAGCCGGAACAACAAAAGAAAACAGCAGACCGGGAAGCAGTAACGCCGCAACCCATTTCTTTTTTTCTTTCAATCTCATACTGTCATCGGCTCCTTTCTCTCCTGTTCCAGATTGTTTTTGTGCTTATCCTGTTTTCTGTTTTTTACAAGAAAACGGTCAAATGTATATAAATATGCTGGAAGAACCAGCAGTACCATCGTACAGGAAAGTACCGCACCGCGACCCAGCAGAATCCCAAGCTGAGCAATAGCTGTATTGGTACAGAAAAATCCAATCAGGAAGCCGGCAACCGCTAAAATTACAGCCGGTGTCAATATCGAGATGCTGGTTATATTCACGGTATCGATTAATGCCTCGTACCGTTCTTTTCTGTATCGTTCCTCCTGATAGCGCGTACCCATCAGAATCGCATAGTCTACTGTTGCCCCCAGCTGAATAGAGCTGATAATCAGATAGGCAATATAAAACAGCGTTTCATCGGTAAAATAAGGCACAGAAAGATTTATCCACACGGAAGTTTCAATAATAAGCATCAGAAGCAGCGGCAGCAAAAACATTCGCATTGTAACAACCAGAATGAGAAATATCACCCCGATTACCAGCAGATTTACCCGCATCTGGTCGGACTCTACCGTATCTTTCAAATCAAAGGTACTGACCGTATCCCCAGCCAGATGATAACCATCCCCATAATATCGGGACACAGCTTCCTGCAGTTTTTTCACAAAATCAAAGGCTTCTTTGCCTTCTGCCGGTACATTGGCATTAATCAGCATACAACTATAATGCTGTGAAATCAGCTGCGAGACCAGGCTTTCATCCAGATACTCCATTGGAATTTCCGAACCAACCGTATTCACATAGGATACAATACTGGTAATCTCGTTCATCTGCTTCAGCTCTGTATTGAGTGCACTTTCTCTCGGCAAATCACCGTTCGGCACCAGCAGCACAAAAGTATTAGACTGCCCGAAAACCTCTTCTACTTCCGCCTGCT
>DAISWV010000043.1:0-8993 GCA_036826195.1 Peptococcaceae bacterium
ATTATCGCGGAAGAATTCGGCGCAACAGTAGAAGTAAAAGTATCCAAAGAAGAAGAACTGTTTACCGATGTAGAGGATAAACCGGAAGATCTGGAACACCGTCCACCAGTTGTAACCATTATGGGTCACGTTGACCATGGTAAAACATCTCTGCTGGACAAAATCCGTTCTACTCATGTTACCTCCACCGAGGCTGGCGGTATCACACAGCACATTGGTGCATATCAGGTAGAAGCGCATGAGCAGAAAATCACCTTCCTGGATACTCCAGGTCACGAAGCGTTCACCGCGATGCGTGCACGTGGTGCTCAGGTTACTGACATTGCGATTCTGGTAGTAGCAGCCGATGACGGCGTAATGCCACAGACTATCGAGGCAATTGACCATGCAAAAGCAGCTGGTGTTCCAATTATTGTTGCAATCAACAAAGTGGATAAACCGGAAGCGGATCCAGACCGCATCAAGCAGGAACTGACCAACTATGGTCTGGTACCGGAAGAGTGGGGCGGCGATACGATTATGGTGCCGGTATCCGCGAAAAAAGGCATCGGTATTGATGAACTGCTGGATATGATCTTACTGGTAGCGGAAATGGGTGAACTGAAAGCAAATCCAAACCGCAATGCAAAAGGGAAAGTTATTGAATCGAAGCTGGATAAAGGCCGCGGCCCTGTTGCAACTTTACTGGTTCAGACCGGTACCCTGCATGTAGGGGACTTCCTGATTGTAGGTACTACTCAGGGTAGAATCCGTGCGATGTTTGACTATAAAGGCCGTTCTCTGAAAGCCGCTGTACCATCGGTACCTGTTGAAATTCTGGGCTTAAATGAAGTTCCGGAAGCAGGGGACGATTTTATTGCTGTTGACAATGAAAAACTGGCAAAACAGGTAGCAGATAAACGTCAGAAAGAAAAACATCAGCAGGAAATTGCACGTAATACAAAAGTATCTCTGGAAGACCTGTTTGCACAGATTAAAGAAGGCGAAATTAAAGAACTGAACATCATCCTGAAAGCAGACGTACAGGGTTCCATCGAGGCAATCCGTCAGTCTCTGGAAAAACTGGGTAATGCGGAAGTTCGTGTAAATATCATTCGTACTGCAGTTGGCGGTATCCGTGAAGCTGACGTTATGCTGGCAGCGGCATCTAATGCGCTGATTATCGGCTTTAACGTGCGTCCGGATGTTGGTGCTCGTAAGCTGGCTGAAAAAGAAGAAATTCAGATTAACACCTATCGTGTAATTTACGAAGCAATTGAAGATGTAAAAGCAGCGTTATCCGGTATGCTTTCTCCAGATATCAAAGAAGTGGAACTGGGGCAGGCAGAAGTTCGCAGCACATTCAAAGTGCCTAAAGTTGGTGTGGTTGCCGGCTGCTATGTAACCGAAGGTAAAATTATCCGCAATGCACGCGTGCGTGTCGTTCGTGATGGTGTCGTGATTCACGATGGCAACCTGGGCTCTCTGAAACGTTTCAAAGATGACGTAAAAGAAGTGGCAACCGGTTATGAATGTGGTCTGGGCTTTGAACGCTTCAACGATATCAAAGAAGGCGACATTTTAGAGGCATATACATTTGAGGAAGTAAAACGGGCATTATAAGCCTGAGAGGTGAGCAACATGAAAGTACGTCCAAACCGTGTTGGTGAGGAAATCAAAAAAGAGCTTGTGTTATTGATTCGCAATGGTATCAAAGACCCTCGTGTAGACAGCTTAATCAGCATCACCGATGTGGAAGTGACCGGCGATTTAAGCTATGCGACTGTTTATATCAGCCGTTATGGCTCGGATAAACAGCGTCAGGATGCTCTGGATGGCATGAAAGCAGCGTCGAAATATATGCGCAGTGAGCTGAGCAGACGTTTGAAGCTGCGTGTTGTTCCAGAACTGATTTTCAAACTGGATGACTCCCTGCAGTACGGTGCAAAAATTGAATCGATTTTACACCAGATTAAACAGGAGCAGGAACAGGACTGACAGGAGGAAGCATCATGCAGCAGGTGATGACACAAATCAGAGATGTTCTGCTCAGCCAGAAGTGTGTTGCGATTATTTCTCATAATAATCCCGATGGCGATACACTGGGCTCTCAGCTGGCGCTGGCAGCGGCGCTGAGCGATGCAGGCGTTGAAACAATTCTGTTAAATAACGATACAATATCCGAAAAATATCATTTTGTTGCTGGAAACCGGCGGGTTCAGCCCTATCATGAAGGGCTGGAGCTGCCGGATGTGGTTGTATTTGTGGACTGTGCAAGCATGGAGCTGGCCGGCTACTCGGCTGATCATCCAGCTTTAAAAGGGCGCACAATTATTAATATTGACCATCATGCGAGCAATAAGCAATATGGCACTATCAATTATGTGAAAGCCGATGCGGCTGCCAACTGTCAGAATATGTACCATGTAATTAGTGCACTGGGGGCAGTCATTACACCGGAAATTGCCACGGCGCTTTATATGGGTCTGAGTACAGATACCGGCAATTTTCTGTTTGATAACGTGACGTCGGAGACACTTCGCATAGCGGCGGAGCTGAAAGACTCTGGCGCCGATACCAATACTTTGCGGCTTAATATGTATGAAAGCTGTTCGCACAAACGGATTGCGCTATTGAAATATATCTTGAATGATTTGCATATTTCTCGTAATGGAAAGTATGCATGGAGCAAGCTGCATTATAACATGATGCAGGAACTGCAGCCGGAAAGCACGGATATTGACGGCCTTGTAAACACCATCAAGGATATTGACGGTGTGGAGGTTGCCATGCTGTTTCGCGGCGTAGGCGAGAATAAAACGAAAGTCAGTCTGCGAAGCAAAGCGTGGGCAGATGTTAATGCAATTGCAAACCAGTTTGGCGGCGGCGGGCATGTTCGTGCGGCAGGGTGCTCGTTTGAATGTGCTGCAGAGCCGGCTGCTGAGCAGCTGGTGCCGGCAGTACAAAAATATATTGAAGAAACGGAACAGCGTTGACTATGGATGGAATTGTAAATGTAATGAAACCGGCAGGGATGACATCCCATGATGTGGTGGCAAAACTGCGGAAAATTTATCATACCAGAAAAGTTGGGCACACCGGCACATTAGATCCTGATGCGGTTGGTGTGCTGCCTGTTTGTATCGGCCAGGCCACCCGGCTGGTGGAATATCTGACCGATAAGGAGAAAACCTACAAAACAGTGCTCATGTTTGGGACAGAAACCAATACGCAGGATGCTTCTGGTGAAGTGACTGTGAAAACAGAGCTGCCGAGCCTTACGAGAGAGGAATTTGTGGCAGTTACGCAGAAATTTATCGGCGAAATTCAGCAGATTCCGCCAATGTATTCAGCAATCAAAAAAGATGGCCAGCCGCTTTATAAACTGGCACGGCAGGGCATTGATGTGGAAGTGGAAGCACGGCCGGTTATGATTCATGAAATCAAAGTGCTGATGTACCAGCCGGAATCGGCTATGCTGGAAATTCGCTGCGGCAAAGGCACCTATATTCGTACGCTGTGTCAGGATATTGCCCGCGCATGCGGAAGCAGCGGCCATATGGCCTATCTCATGCGCACGAAAAGCGGTGTGTTTGGTGCGGATACCGCCGTGGCACTGTCTCGTCTGGAAGAAGCCGAACATCCGGAAGCATTTCTGATGGATATGAATAAAAGCCTAGCAGATATGCCGGCGTTAAAAGTAAGCGATGCGGTTATGACAACCCGTGTGCAGAACGGCCTTGCGCAGCGTGTGCCGGGGGCTGCTGACATGGCAGAGGGCACGGTGTGCCGTGTGCTGGATAAAGAGGGAAATCTCCTGGCAATCGGCGAAATTGTGAAGGACAGTTTTCAGCCGAATAAAGTTTTTAAGTGTGGTGAAAACGTGTGACAACCCGAAGCTATCGCACAGTTGTGCTAGGTAATTTCGATGGAATTCATAAAGGGCATCAGGAACTGATTCGCCTTGGGCGGCAGATTGCAGATGCGAATCATGAAGAGCTGGCGGTGTTTACCTTTTATCCGCAGATTCAACAGATTCGAGATCCGAAATTCTGTTATTTACTTGGAGAAAAGCAGAAACTGGAGCGATTCCGGGAGCTGCAGGTAGATATAGTGGAAACCGTTCCATTTGAGGAACAGGTCGCCTCTCTGTCCCCCGAAGCCTTTGTGCAGAACATTCTGGTGGACAGACTGTGTGCGCGTCATATTGTGGTTGGGTTCAATTATTCCTTCGGCTATAAAGGCGCAGGGAATCCAGAATTGCTTACAGAACTTGCAAAAGCCCACGGCATTGAAGTTCATGTAATGGAACCCTTCCTGATGGACGGGGAACTGGTATGCAGCACTGCTATCCGGCAGGCGTTAAAAGATGGGGATGTAGAAAAAGCCAACAGGCTGTTAGGCTATACCTACAGTATTGAAGGCCCTGTGGTGCACGGCAATCAGATTGGCAGAACCATCGGGTTCCCGACTGCCAATATCCGGCCGGAAGACAATATTATGCTGCCAGGCAATGGTGTTTATGCAGCGCTGACCACGGTGGATGGCACGGTGTATCCCGGTATTTTAAATATCGGGCTTCGGCCGACGATTGAACATAGCACCGGGGTTAACATCGAGGTAAATCTGTTTGGCTTTGATGCCGATATCTACGGTAAAACCATTCGCACGGAGCTTTATTATTTTCTGCGAAGTGAAAGAAAATTTAATGGACTCGATGCCCTAAAAGCACAGCTGCAGCAGGACCGCGAGCAGACGCTGAAGTTTTTTGCCGAAGCGGGATTTTCTCAGAATTAATACTTGAAAAACCGTAATTAATACTTGCAAAAGCGTTTTGCATCATGTATAATCATTAATTGTGAATGAACCGTTTGCCCGGTGTTTCGTACTCCAGCGGTCACTTGGCACGCGGCGATTATAAAAAATTTTCAGGAGGTAACTCAACATGGCATTAGATGCACAGACAAAACAGACATTAATCAAAGAATTCCAGTTACATGAAACAGATACTGGGTCCCCAGAAGTTCAGATCGCAATTCTGACCAACAAAATCACCTATTTAACCGAACACTTAAGAAATCATCCAAAAGATCATCATTCCCGTCGTGGTATGCTGAAAATGGTTGGTCAGCGTCGTTCCCTGCTGAACTACGTAAAATCCAAAGATATCGAAAGATATCGCAAAATCATCAGCGTTCTGGGTATCCGTCGGTAGTAACTCAGGTACTAACTGCAAAGAGCAGCCCAATGGCTGCTCTTTTTTGCAGTTGTTGAGTATTTATCGGTATTTACTCAAAATTCTGCGTGTCCCTGTTTCGGAGGCGTAATTAATAAACAGGAGCAAACCTGCGGTTTTCCGCAAAAACGGATAAAGCCGATGCATATGGCTGGTTCCTGTTTGTTAATTGCTCCGCCGTAGCAGATACTATTATATAATTTACAAGGAGGAGCAACTATGGGTAACATTTTAAGAAAATCCATCCAGGTAGGCGGCCGCGCTTTAACTCTGGAAACCGGCCGTATGGCAAAACAGGCAAGCGGTGCCGTATTCTGTACTTACGGTGATACCGCTGTTCTGGTAACTGCAGTTGGTGCAAAGGAACCAAAAGAAGGGGTAGATTTCTTCCCTTTAACCGTTGATTACGAAGAAAAATTATATGCAGCAGGTAAAATTCCTGGCGGCTTTTTAAAACGTGAAGGGAAAGCAAGCGAAAAAGCAATCCTGTCCAGCCGTTTAATTGACCGTCCAATCCGTCCTCTGTTCCCAAAAGGCTACCGCAATGATGTGCAGGTAGTGGCTACTGTATTATCCGTAGATATGGATAACGCGCCAGACTGCCTGGCAATGGTAGGTGCTTCCGCAGCTCTGCACCTGTCCCAGATTCCATTTATGGGTCCAATCGCAGGCGTTGTAGTTGGCCTGGTTGATGGCGAATTCGTTATCAACCCAAATCAGGAACAGGAAGAAAAAAGCACTCTGCACTTAACCGTTGCAGGTACTGCCGATGCGGTTATGATGGTAGAGGCTGGTGCACAGGAAGTGCCGGAAATGGTAATTCTGGATGCTATCATGTATGGCCATGAAGAAATCAAAAAAATTGTAGCAGCTATCGAAGAATTCCGTACCGAAGCTCTGGCTCTGGAACTGGCAAAAGAAAAAGTGGTTCCGGAACTGAAAGTAATTCCGGAAGAAATCGAAGCAGCCGTAAAAGAATACGCTTACGACAACCTGTTAGAAGCGATTCGCATTAAAGAAAAACATACACGTGACGCAGCGGCAGAAGCCGTAAAAGAAGAAGCTGTTCAGCATTTATTAGAACAGTTCCCTGAACAGGAAGCGGACCTGCGTGCCGCTTTAGATGCGTTAATGAAATATATCGTACGCCGTTTAATCACAGTCGATAAAATTCGTCCTGACGGCCGTGCTATGACTGAAGTTCGTCAGCTGACCTGCGAAGTAGACATTCTGCCTCGCCCTCACGGCAGTGCATTATTCACCCGTGGCCAGACACAGATTTTATCCACCGTTACTCTGGGTGCAGCCCGTGAAGAACAGATTCTGGACGGCTTAGATAACGAAAGCAGCAAACGTTATATTCATCACTACAACTTCCCTCCATACAGCGTAGGTGAAGCTCGTCCAATGCGTGGTCCTGGCCGTCGTGAAATCGGTCACGGTGCACTGGCAGAACGCGCTCTGGAACCGGTTATTCCAAGTGATGAAGAATTCCCATACACCATCCGCGTTGTATCCGAAGCGCTGGAATCCAACGGTTCCACCTCTATGGGCAGCGTATGCGGCAGCACCATGTCCTTAATGGCAGCTGGTGTTCCAATTAAACGTCCGGTTTCCGGCGTTGCAATGGGCTTAATTCGCGAAGAAAACGAATTCAGCGTATTAACTGACCTGCAGGGTCTGGAAGATGCTCTGGGCGATATGGACTTTAAAGTAGCTGGTACTACTGAGGGTGTTACTGCAATTCAGATGGATATCAAAATTGCCGGCATCAACCGTGCAATTCTGGAACAGGCATTAAAACAGGCTCACGATGGCCGTATGTTTATTCTGGATGCTATGCTGAAAGCAATTCCGGCTGTTCGTCCAGAACTGTCTCCATATGCGCCACGTGTCATCACTATGATGATTAATCCGGACAAAATCCGTGATGTTATCGGGCCTGGCGGTAAAGTTATCAAGAAAATCGTGGAAGATACCGGTGTTAAAATCGATATCGAAGATGATGGCCGCGTAATGATTATGTCCAACGATGCAGAAGCTTCCGCAAAAGCCGTGAAAATCATTGAAGATATCGTTGCAGAAGTAGAAGTAGGCCGCACCTATATGGGTAAAGTTGTTCGCATCACAGACTTCGGCGCATTCGTAGAAGTTCTGCCGGGCAAAGATGGCCTGGTTCATATTTCTCAGCTGGCTCTGGAACGCGTGAAAAAAGTAGAGGACGTTGTGAACATCGGCGATGAAATTCTGGTTAAATGCGTTGAAATTGACGACAAAGGCCGTGTAAATCTGTCTCGCAAAGTTTTATTACAGGAAGAAAAAAATAAATAAACTGGATTGTGCAAATAATCGGCATAAAATAAACGTTAACAGCTGCCACGGGGATTTCCTCTGGCAGCTGTTTTTGTATGCCGAAAAATATCAAACCAGCCACAAGAAAAACTTGTGGCTGGAAGTTTTTTTAGCAAATTATATTTGCTTGCGATAAACAGCATTCATAGGTAAAATAAAATTGATGAATATAAGATTGCAGTCTGTTCACTGTAATCGAGAGAATATTTTAAACAACAGAAAGGATGAAAGTATATGTTAAGAACCAAAGGTTTAACCGACAAACTGATTGTACTGGGTATTGACGGTATGGACCCTCGTTTCTCCAAAGCGATGGTAGACGAAGGTAAAATGCCAAACCTGAAAAAACTGATTGATATGGGTGCAGCTCGTACAGACCTGATGCTGCTGGGCGGTATGCCAACAATCACCCCTCCAATGTGGGCAACACTGGCAACCGGCTGCTATCCAATGACGCACGGTATTGTGGACTATGCGATTCCAGTTCCAGGGGAACCAGATATGCGTATGGAAGCATTCCTGTCTCCATTCTGTAAAGCAGAGCAGCTGTGGAATGTAACCGCCGAAGCCGGTAAAAAAACACTTGTATTCCACTGGCCAGGTGGCGCTTGGCCTCCAAGCTCCGACAGCGAAAACCTGTATGTAGTAGATGGTACCTCTCCAGGTGCTATGGGGAACACCACCCACAAACGCGACGAAGAACGCGTTATCATTGCAACAACCAAATGTAAACATGGTGGCTGCGTACCTTACGGTGCAAAAGACAGCCATGTAGACTGCGATATCACCGAAGTTCCAATGCCGGAACTGTTTTTTGCACAGCCACAGCCAAATGACCCTCGCGTAGAGGAATGGCTGCAGAATTTCCGTGACATGGGTACTGTATTCCAGGATTACGATCCAACTACAGGTGGCAGCGTAATTCGTAACGGTGTATTCTGGGATAACAACAATATGTTCCATCTGGCAGACTGGCCAACATTCCTGTCTCTGTCTCCAATCAGTGAACCGGAAGGCTGGGCAAATGCACCTGCTGATGCAAAAGAATTCACTATTTATTATGGCTGGGGCAAAACCATGCGTCCTGCACTGATTCTGAAAAACGATGGCAAATACAACCAGGTAGCAGTATATGCATCTAAAGATGCGGCAGAGCCTTTATTCGTTCTGGACGAAGATGTGTATACACCAAACTGCCCTGACACTATCGTGAAAAAAGGCGTAGAATACAATGTAGTTCGTAACTTCCGTCTGCTGGAAATCGCAGAAGATGGTACCTATGTACGTATGTGGGCTGGTAATGCCAGCGATTCTGACAACAGTGACTGCTGGTATCCAAGATGGACCTTCGATAAAATCAAAGCAGCTTGCGGCCCTCCAAGCGCATCCTCCATGTCCGCATGTCAGGACCCTGATTTAATTATCA
>DAISWV010000044.1:0-8940 GCA_036826195.1 Peptococcaceae bacterium
TATTTTCCCCTTTCATATTGTTTCATGTGAAACGCTCCTTTCAAAGCTCAGAAAGCGGGTACCCTGGAAGGTAAGGCGGCCTTGGTCACCCTCTACGATCAGGCCGAATTCCCGGCCCGGCAGCAGCAGTTCCATCCGGTCACCGGATTCCACCTGGAAGGTGACATAGTAGCTGGTGGAGTGATGGGTGTGATGATCATGATGATGGTGCGATACGTTGGTACGCTTGGAAACTACGGTAACCTATAATATGCTAATTGGATAGATAAGCAAAACAATAATTGATATAAAAAAATAACTACGATTCCTGAATTATACTACCTGTAATAAAAATGTAAATTATAATAGAATGAAGAAGGAGGGTGATGATAATGAATTCAAAAAAAATCTTAGCTGTAAATCTGAAAAAATACCGGCAGGAGAATCGCATTTCACAGGAAGAACTGGCTGCCAGAGCTGAGTTAAGCACCAGAGGTTATGGGAAAATTGAACGTGGAGAAGTTCATCCATCGCTGGAAACTCTGGACAAGCTGGCTCGTGCTACCGGCCTAAGTCAGAGCAGTCTGTTAACCGATGAGGAGCAGAATACGTCAGTGGTTTGCTAGGTTCTGTGTAAAGGCAGAGAATTTTACAGCTGGCTGATAGAAGCAGGCGGAATACAATGGAGGCAACACAAAAACGCTGTATGCGGGTATTTCCTGCATACAGCGTTTTTGTGTTCTTTCTATATGATTGTTTTTATACCGCCATATCGGTATCTTCCGACCCGGATTGTTCAGCGTCGGAACGTTCGTCTGTCAGCTGATTTTCAGGGTCTGTACTGGTGGATGTACCTGCTTTATCGAGCTGGTTAATTGCTTTTTCCAGCTGTTCTAAATAGTGTCCGTAGTCTGCCCATTTACCGTTTTGAGCCGATGTTTTGGCATTCTGGTAGGCAGCTTTAATCTGTTCTACGACTTCATCGTAATCCATAATTGTGCTGGAGGACGGAGAGTCTTTTTCATTATCTGGAGTGGTTTCGGTCACGCCTTCAGTGCGGAAATCTGTACCGAAGAGTTTGCTTAACGCGTCATCCAGTGTTTTTTCCATTACAATCTGATCTTTGTAGGATACAACGATACGTACAACTTCCGGCAGACTGTTTTCGTTGTTCATGGTCAGATAAATTGGTTCGATATACAGAAGAGAATCTTTAATCGGAACCACCAGCAGATTGCTGCGGATTACCGAAGACCCCTGCTGATCCCAAAGGTTCAGATTCTGGGAGATTTCAGAATCATTGCTGATTCGTGCCTCTACCTGCATAGGGCCGTAGATTGTGGACTGTTTCGGGAATTTAAACAGTACCAGTTCGCCGTAATGCTCATCATCATTACGGGCTGCAAGCCAGGCCACCATGTTTTGTTTCTGAGTAGGAGTGAATGGGCGCATCAGCAGATATTCCAGCGTATCAGAGCCAGGCAGACGCATATTTACATAGTAAGGCTCCATACGGCTTGTATCGCTGCCGTAAATTTCATTGGCAATACTCCACACGTCTTCTTTATTATAGAAAACGGTTGGATTTTTCATATGGTACTGCTGATAGATTTCAGTCTGTACCTCAAACAGAGTAGGGGAATACTTCAGATGCTTCTGTAAGTTTTCCGGCATTTCGTTAATCTGTTTGAAAAGACCAGGGAATACCTTGGCATAACTCTGTACCAGAGGGTCGGTTTCATCAACAATATAGAAATCGGTATCGCCGTTATAAGCGTTAACCGTAACTTTTACCGAGTTGCGGATGTAATTCTGACCGTAGAACATGGATTCACGGTTGGATACTTTGGCCGCATACGGGTATTTATCGGTAGAAGTGTAGGCATCAATTACCCATACCAGACCTCCCTCGTGAATTACCAGATAAGGGTCACCATCGAATGTTAAAAATGGAGCGATTTTTTCAACACGTTCCAGAATGTTGCGGTTCAAGAGAATTTTACTGTCACTGGTAATCAGATTGGAAAACAGAATTTTATAGTTGGCACGGTCCAGAGCGAAGAGTGATTTATTCATGAAGTTCAGCGGAATCCCTGCGTCTCCTTCATACTGGGACTGTGCATTGCTGTCACCGATTGGATAGTCAAATTCTGGTTCTTTGGTGTTAACAATTACATAGTCGTTGGTCAGCTGTCCGTAATAAATTTCCGGACGGGTAATTTCCAACTCTGGAATTTCAGAGTTTGGAGGAATGTTTTCCACCCACATTTCAGGCTGCCCCTGACTGGTTACCTGATTTACCGGAGATACAACAGCGCCATAACCGTGGGTGTATTTCAGATATTTGTTTACCCAGGTCTGTGCACTGGAATCCAGACTGCTCTGGTCTAATTCACGAGCGGATAAGTACACCTGCTGCTGGCTGTCGTTGATATCATAACGGTCAATATCAACATCTACGAATTTGTAGTATAGACGCATACTCTGCAGCTGGTTATATACGGTGCTGGTTGGACGGTAGTCGATTAAACGGATATTTTTAATGGTATCCATTTCTTCACGCAGATCGGTTGCAGTCAGAGTGCCGTTTCCACTGAACTCTACCTCTTTGATATGTTCCAGCCCGTAAGCTTTATTGGTCATTTCAATATTATTAGTAATGTAAGGCTGTTCTTTGGCAATTTCAGCCGGCTGAACAATGAAGTTCTGCACACCGGTAGCGGCTAAGTTTCCTACAAGCAGCACAACCGCCAGAACTACAGGCCCAATAGCAGCAATTTTTGCGTTTTTCTTTTTCATGGCAACAAAGAGACAGATTGCAGTCAGTACACAGGCTAAAGAGGCGATGTGATACATTGGCAGTGTAATGTGTAAATCCGTGTAGCCGGCGCCAAATACGGCACCATCCTGTGCATACAGCAAGTTAGCAGCTTCCAGCTGAAAACCGCCGATTAGCAGAAGTACAAAAGCAATTGCAAAGTAGATGATGCGTTTTCCCATCAATTTAAAGGAATGTTTGCTAAACCCCTGCAGATAGAAGGTCATCAGCAGGTTGAACAGGAAAATCACTGCAAGAAACAGGAATGCCAGCGCATAAACAGTCTCAAACAGCGACAGATTAAAGAAATAGAAACTGATATCCCGACCAAATACCGGGTCGGTTACACCAGCTTTTGTCTGTTGTAAAAACAAAAGAATATCCTGCCATAATACAGTAGCAGATAAATATCCGGCCATGAGCCCCAGTACCAGTGATGGGAGCAGAGCCAGAACCCGTTTGCCGCCTTTTTTGTTTGGAACATTTACCACTGTGTCATCTTCAACCTGCACTTTTGGTTCATATTTTGTAGTAAAGTGCAGTGTTGCATAGCTAAGCAGAAATACCAGTAGAAATACCACAAAACCGACTGCGAATTTGGCAAACGTGAATGTCAGAAATACAGATTGATATCCGACTTCATCAAACCAGAGATAATCAGTGGCGAAATGTGCAATCTGCGGTGAGCAGATAATCAGCACAGCTAGAACAGCGACTAAAATGCCGACTTTCCCTAGTCTGGCCAGTAAATTTTTCACAGAAATCTCCTCCTTAAAAATAGATTGAAAAATAATTATAGTTACTTATAAATTTATACCATTCTTCCGTGTTAGTCAATGAAAGATTTTGTGTCAACGAATATGGATATCCGCATATACTGCAGAGAAGAAAAGAAAGGGGGTCATCTGTATGACCAATTGCAACAGTTCTATTACATGCCCGGTTTTGCGATTTGGAAATCGTGGTTCTGCGGTTGCCTATGTACAGAATCTGCTCCGCAAACGCCGGTATTCGATTCGTGTAGACGGTTTTTTTGGCTCTATGACTAGAAATGCGGTAATAACATTTCAGAGAAACAATGGAATTACACCAACAGGCATGGTGGATAACGCCACATGGCGTGCACTGGGGGTAACCTGTCTTTCTGGCGCCTGTTATCCATCGGGTAATGTGGATATGCCGCAAACACTCCCAAGCTTTCCTGATATTCCTGCTTATCCGGGAACTGGAGATATTCCGCAAACGCTGCCGAGTTTTCCAGATGTTCCAGTATACCAGCCGTCAGGAAATGAACCTGGACTGGATGGATTAAATTATACCTGGGAAGAAGTTGGTGACTTTCGATACATTTTAACAACAAATAAGGCACGATATACTCGCGGAGAAGATGTACGAATCACATTTCGAAAACGTAATATTTCAGATGAAACCATTGTACTTCGTTATCCATCGGAAGAACTGTTTGATTTTTATATTTCCGATATGAATGGCCAGGAGATTTATCGTTTATCTGACAATATTGTGGATACCAGTCTGCCTCGTGAAGTTGTGATGGCGCCAGGTCAGGCTGAGACTGCTGATTTTGTCTGGAATCAGGTTACATCTGCCGGAGCATGGGTTCCTCCACAGCAATTGACTCTGTGGGGGGTAAATCGTGCAGTTGGTATCAGTATTCCGCTGCCGTTTCGCATTTATTAATGGTCCGGTTATTCCGATTATTTCTATGTAATGCTGTTTTTTTCCTGTCGTCGAGGATGTCGTATTTCTGATAAAAAAGAGAGGAATGCTGAATAATGGTAAAAACCTGCGGAACTTCTGATAAAATTAGGGTTCTTTTCACTTGAATTACAGCTGTTGGAAAAATATTGTGAAAAATAGGAAATAACACTTGCATTTTCTTTTGTGACTTGGTAATATATTACCAAGGTAAACATTCCCAGTAATTAATCTTTGTTTCCAGAAAATATGCATCACTTCCAATAGTGCTATGTAGATTCCAGAATGAATTGAAAAATGGAAAATTTCCTTGTTTTTCTGGAAAATAAAGATGGAAAATCAAGCAAAGATATGAAGGAGAGAGACAGCATGTTAAAAATCGTAGTAGTGGATGATAATCTGCAGTTTGTAAGTGTATTGGAGAACTTTTTGCAGGATAAACCGGATATTCAGGTAGTAGGTACCGCATCTGATGGATGGCATGGTCTGGAACTGATTGAAGAGCATCGTCCGGATGTTGTACTTCTGGATATGATTATGCCGCGACTGGATGGACTAGGCGTCCTTGATCGGCTGCAGGCTTTGAGGGTTCGTCCAAAAGTTATCATGCTTACTGCATATTTTAATGAAAATATGATGCAGCGTGCTATGCTGAAAGGGGCATCGGATTATCTAATCAAACCGTTTGAACTGGAAGGCATTTATGAGCGGATTAAAGATGCAGTTGCCGTAAAAACTGCAATGTATCCGGATACGGTGTACGAAGCAGGTGGCATGGCGAGTCCTATAGCTTTTTCGGAAGCAACTGCAGTATATCAGCCGTCTCGTGTTCTGCCTGTGCGGCGTAAACCGGTGGAAGTTGAAGTAACAGCTTTATTGCACGATATGGGCGTTCCGGCACATGTAAAAGGTTATCAGTATCTGAGGGATGCAATTCTGATGAGTCTGGAAGATCCGCAGTTATCCACTTCTATGACAAAGGATCTATATCCGAAAATTGCAGAAAAGTATACTACAACGGCAAGCCGTGTAGAACGGGCAATTCGTCACGCTATTGAACTGGCCTGGGATAGAGGCAATGTGGATTTGATGACAGAATATTTTGGCTACAGCATTAATCTGGCAAAAGGAAAACCAACCAATGCGGAATTTATTGCAATGGTTTCCGACCGGGTTCGTCTGAATTATTAATAACGTATAATATTTATAGCAGGCTTAGGCTATCTATTAATAGATTTTTGTTTATCTTCTCAGGAAATATTGTTATAATAAAAACAAATATTAAATGAGGTGATAATCATGTTTGTTGGAAATGTAAAAGATATGCCAAAAATTGATATGACACCAGGTGGCGCAGTGGGTACAGTCAAACAGGTGGCAGTTGGTCCTGTTCAGGGCTGGGAAGACCATGTAATGCGTATTATGACTGTGGAACCGGGTGGCAGTTCTCCAGAACATGCTCACGACTGGCCGCACATTAATTATGTGATTTCCGGCACTGGAAATCTGATGATTGCAGGAGAGAACTATTCGATTGAAAAAGGTACTTGCGCGTATGTGCCATCAAATGAACAGCATTGTTTTACGAATACCGGTGACGTACCGCTGGAGTTTATCTGCATTGTACCAACCAGAGGCGAAGCGTAAATTCTGAAAAAACAGATCATCTGCACGGTTTGCGGCAGTATGGTCTGTTTTTCGTATGAACGGGAAATGCTGGAGGGGTGACATGCAGAACAACACAACATACAAAAAAACAGCAAATAGAAATATTATCCTGGTAGGATGTATGGGGACCGGAAAAAGTTCTGTCGGACGCAAACTGGCTGAAGAACTGCATATGGAATTTTACGATGCGGATGAGGAAATGGCAAAGGTAACAGGGCTGGATTTAATGACTCTATACTGGAAATGCGGAAAAATCCGTTTCCAGTCTGAGGAAGAACTAATGCTCTGTAAACTGTTGCGAAAAGAAAACAGTGTCATTGCAGCTGGCGGAACACTGGAAATAAATAATGAAAGACTGGAAGCTATTCGAAAGTCAGGAATGCTGGTTTGCTTGAAAGCAGATAAAGAAAGTATTAGGCAGAGAGTAAACCGGAAGGAAAACAGGCCGCTTTTGCGCGGTGAATCTGATAAATTGCAGCAGCATTATGCAAACAGTAAAAGCTGGGAGCAGGCAGCTGATTTGGTTGTTGATACAACAGAGCGTTCTTTCGTTGAGATTGTACAGATGATTTGTCGGGCATGGGAGCGTGAGTAGATGGAGTTTTATAAAATAATAAACGCAGAACATGGCTATCAGCTGGAAGATGAAGCGGGGCAGGAAGGGGCTCTGCTTGATAACAGGATATTAAGCAGACTGGCTTCTGCACTGTATCAGTGTTATGAAGAGCAGGACAGGCTTCCACTTACCTTTCGCCGTTATCTGATGGCTTATTATAATAGTGGTGAAACAGAATACGTGGCACTGGCTGAAGCGGATCGTCTTGTGGAGGGGAATTTGCTAGATGGTTTTGCATCCACGTGGCTCGAAGGGGAAGAGGAGAACCGTGTGTGGATTGGTTCTGATGGTGCCATCGAAAATCGCGGACCGAGTACAGAAAAGGTTCGTGTTATTCTGGAACGATTAATACAATCAATATAGATTGGTGGAATAGCATATAGAAAGTTTCTATATGGAGAGCAGGTGATAATGTGAAACTGGATATGCTTGGTGAATTTGGATTGATTGACATGATTCAGATACCCTGCTATACGCCGGAAAGTGTAATTTTAGGGCGTGGAGATGATTGTGCGGTTCTGCCTTTTGATGAACAGCATCATCAGGTTTTGAGCTGTGATTTGCTGGTGGAAGATGTGCATTTTATCCGAGGTGCTATAACGCCGCAGGAACTGGGCTATAAAGCAGTGGCTGTTAACTTGAGTGATGTGGCAGCTATGGGTGGAAAACCGCTTCACATTTTGCTTTCACTGGCTTTACCGCCTGATTATACGGTAGAGGAATGGCAGGGGTTTTATCAGGGTGTAAATGAAATCTGTCATAAGTATGGTGTAAATGTGATTGGCGGCGATACCACAGCCAGCCCGGATAAGCTGATGATAAATGTTACAGTGCTGGGAATTGTAGAACATCGGTATCTTCATCTGAGAAGTCACGCAAAACCAGGTGATGTTGTTTTTGTGACGGGTACGCTTGGTGGAAGCAGAGCCGGTCTGGAACTTTTTTTGCAGAATAGAGATGCTATTCGTGTTACAGAAACGCAACGCGAACAGTTGAGAAACAGCCACTGCCGGCCGGAACCATGCTGCGAAGAAATTATGATGCTGAATCAGATAGCCGGATCAGAGCTGCATGCATTAAATGACATCAGCGATGGTCTGCTGTCGGAATGTCGGGAAATTGCTGAGGCCAGCAACGTTTCACTGATATTGAAGCCGGAGTGCATTCCAGTAAATACAGATTGTAAGATTGTTGCCAAACAGCTTGGTGCAGACGGCTTACAATGGGCAATGACTGGAGGAGAAGATTATCAGCTGGTTGGTACTATGAAAGCAGAACATTCGGAGGAAATCTGCAGGCGTTATGAGGAGCAGACAGGAAAAAAACTGACATTGATTGGTTTTGTGGAGCCTGGAGCCGGAGTGTATCTGTTAAAAGATGGAGCGCGTTATTCTGCCGAACAAAGTGGTTTTAATCATTTTGTGAAAGAGGAAAACGAACGGAAGGATATTCCTGACTGTGGAAACAGTATCGCTGCTGAAGAACTGTTTCGGCAACGCTTAGCGGAGCTGGAACTTCTGGAGGAACAGCATCGTGTATATCGGCATGACTGGAATAATCATCTGGCCTGCTTATCAGGTCTGTTAGAATGTGGTGAAACGGCTGCAGCTATAGATTATCTGCAGCAGATGATTCAGAACGTGCCTGAGGCAAAGCAGAAAACGTACAGTACGAGACCAGTGCTGAATGTTCTGTTTGGGCAGAAAACAGAGCAGGCAGAAGCCAGGGGTATTGAGGTGCAGATTACTTGTGAGGACAGCTTGCTGGACTTTATGAATGATTTTGATATAGCTACACTGCTGGGAAATATGCTGGATAATGGTATCGAGCATAATGGAATTCAGGCAGATGCCTGGCTGTATCTGGATGTATTTCAGGGAAAGAACGGAGAGATTTTTATCCGTATGGAAAACAGCTGTAAAAATATGCCGGAAGTACAGCATGGGGTTTTGACTACGCAGAAAGGAAATCCGGAATTGCACGGCAAAGGCATTTTGCAGATGCAGCGAATCACCGGACGATATGGCGGAACATTTCACTGGCAGTATGATGCATTGCATAAAGCCTTTGTTACGCAATGTCAGTTTCCTTCCTCTGTGTTAGAAAGGGAATAAAATACTCTTTGTACCTGTAATCTCCACAA
>DAISWV010000045.1:0-8939 GCA_036826195.1 Peptococcaceae bacterium
AAGAATCTAAAGGGAATCCCAGGTACAGCACGCGTAGTATAATAAATACAGAGATCGATTGCTGTCATAAAGGTCGATTGGGTTTATTCCAGCGGCAGGAGGATGGCATCGGTTGAAAATGTAGCATCTTCCTTTCTAAAAAATATAAAAAGCAGGGAAACAGAACAAAGCTGTACTGTACAGAATTGTTCTGTTTTTCTGTTACAGGAACGGAAATTTTTTTAGACTAAATGGAAACAGGTGAAGGAAACAATGAATGTAAAAAAAGAACTGGGAGAATGGTTTGGAAATGCTCGTGGTGATATTCTGGCCGGGCTGGTATCATCGTTTGCAGTAATCCCGGAGGTTGTTGGGTTTTGTATTGTAGCTGGAATCAGTCCGATGATGGGGCTGTATGCATCGTTCTGGCTGACGGTACTGATGGCGTTTATCGGCGGCAGACCGGCTATGATATCGGCTGCTGCAGGGTCTATGGCGCTGGTAATTGTAAGTCTGGTTCGTGATTACGGGCCGGAGTATCTGATGTTTGCGACGATTCTGTGCGGTATTATCATGTTTGTTCTTGGCCTTTTAAAAGTAGGCAATCTGATTAAACTGATTCCAAACAGCGTGCAGATTGGTTTCGTAGATGCGCTGGCGATTATGATTTTTATGTCGCAGATGGGTAACTTTGAAGGCGAAAGCTGGCCGATGTTTGCACTGGTAGCACTGGGGATTGTAATTATTTATCTGTTCCCGCGCATTACCAGAGCAGTACCGTCTACACTTGTGGCGGTGGTGATTGTGACAGCCATTGCAATTATTTTTGATGCACCGGTACGTACCATTGGCGATATGGGTGATATAACAGCAGCACTGCCGCCGTTCCATATTCCTGCTGTGCCGCTGAATATGGAAACGTTTATGATTGTACTGCCGTATTCTATTTCGCTGGCTCTGGTAGGTCTGGTAGAAACACTGCTGACTTCTAAAGTAATTGATGAAATGACCGATACCAATGGTGACCGGAACCGGGAGTGCCGCGGGCTGGGGATTGCCAATATTGTATCCGGCTTTTTCAGCGGTACCTGCGGTTGTGCAATGATTGGGCAGGCGATTGTAAATGTGAATTCCGGCGGTCGGGGAAGACTGTCTAACTTTGTATCCGGGGCATTTCTGATGGTACTGATTTTTATCCTGAATGATTTACTGGTGCAGATTCCACTGGCAGCATTAACAGCGGTTATGATTACTGTATCGATTTCCACGTTTGACTGGGATTCTATGAGACGGCTGCATCGTATGCCTCGCATGGATGCGCTGGTTATTGTGCTGGTGGTGCTGATTGTAGTGGCAACCGATAACCTTGCCTACGGTACCGTGGCAGGGCTGGTACTGACTGCATTGTTTTTTGCAATGCAGATGTCAAAAATTAAAGTGGATGAAAAACGGGAAGGAAATAAAGTGACCTATGCTGTGAACGGTCAGATTTTCTTTGCATCTACCGAGTCTCTGATGAATGCCTTTGACTTCCATGATGATGTGCAGGTGGTGGTTCTGGATTTTTCAAGAGCCAGACTCTGGGACGAATCGGCAGCAACGACACTGCGAAAAATTATTCGTAAATTTGAAAGTACCGGAAAAAAAGTTCAGGTGCAGGGGATGGATGAATCCAGTAAAGATATGGTAAGCAATTTATATGGTGTTAGAAAAGATATGGAGGTGTCGGTATGATTGAACTGGTAGCACGAGGACCAAGAATGGTGGCGGTTCGAACAGCCCGGAGAGCAGAGGTTATTCAGGAACTGCAGGCTGTTTTTACCTGTGAATTATGGAGCACTTTGCGAACAGGCATTAATCCGGAAAAAATACACTGTCTTTTATGTGTAGTAGATGAAAATGGCGAACATGCAGAGTTCCTGGCCATACAGGAATCTGTGGAATCGGTGTTATGCGGTATCATACAGATGAAAAACCGGCTGGAGTTCCAGGTGATTCGGGCACTGCCTCAGATGATTATTTTTAATAGTCTGGGAAATTCCAGACCGGTGCTGGATAAAATACAGCAGGAGATCCCATGCGAAAGAATTGTTCTGGAAGATGCACTTCATCGGGAGAATCATGAAGGAATACTGGTAATGTTTCTGAAAGAAGATGACCAGAACGGCAGAAGATTTTATGAAGAAGCACTGCTGGCCGATTATGATTATGGCAAACTGATGAGCTATCTGAAAATTCATGCACCGCGGTATCTGGCGAAAGCGTTTCAGCCTGATGAATGGCATATGGTTGACTTGCGGATTTATGACCGCTATGAGGCATATAACCTGCAGTATAAGCGAATAACCGAGGCAATAAAAGCTATGAAGCTGGGCTATCTTGTTACGGAAACCTGGAATCGTGAAGTTCGTACTTTTGAAGAGCCGGTTGGCACTTATCATATTCGGCTGTTAACCTTTCTGAAACCGCTGCAGTTAAAAAAATATCTGATCGGTCTGGAATACAGTCGTGACGGTTATCGGGTTGTGGACCTGGATTTAATCTGGCATAATAAGAAAATTTCCTGGAAAGATCTGCTGGATGATAAAGAAACGAGAAAAACAATTAAAAAGACGAAAGACTTTTTCCCGAAATCCAGTTTCTTTGCCGCACAGAACGATAAGGCAGCGTTAATCCGGTACTGTATTGAAGAACTGGAAGCAAAAATGCCGGAAGATACAAAAGAAATTTTAAAACAGTATGAACAGCAGATTAGCGGAAATATGGACGAATAAGAATCATAAAAATACGGGATAGAATCTATCGGTTCTATCCCGTATTTTTTATTTTTCTTTTACAAAAATCACAGTCAGTACCAGAGCCACTACCATCATAATGGTGCCGCCCAGGTAGGCGTTATTGATACCAGCAATCTGTGCCATATTAGAGGCAGGGTCTGGTGCAAAGGCAATGGTTAACGACATTACGGTAATCAGCAGTGCGGTGCCCAGCGAACATGCCACATTGCGGAAGGTGTTGCCGATAGCAGTGCCGTGGGACATTACGCTGTTTTCCAGTGAGTTGAGGCCCCAGGTGTTTAACGGCATATTGATTAATGACAGCCCCAGCATACGGAAGCAGTATACAACGCCGACATAAATCAGTGAGGTGGTTTCGGTCAGCATGGTCAGCATGAAGGAGGCAGTGATAATAATTACCAGCCCCGGAATAGCCAGTCGTCTGGCGCCGAATTTGTCAAACATACGGCCGCTGATTGGGCTCATAAAAGCGGAAACCAGAGCGGAAGGCAGCATAATCAGCGATGACATGGTTGCGCTGAACCCGCGGATGGTCTGTACATAAATCGGCATCAGAATGCCGCCTACAATGAGAGCTGCGTTTACCAGCATAACCAGCATAACGGAAATCGCAAAGGTGCGGTTTTTCAACAGATGCATTTTCAGCAGAGGCTCTTCCATGTGGAGCTGGCGGTAAATAAACATTGCCAGTGCAGATGCGCCAACCAGCAGAGATGCCATAACTACCGGGCTGAATCCGCTGGAGCCGATTACGCTGAAGCCGTACAGCAGACCGCCAAACCCTAAGGTGGAAAGCACTACCGATGTAATATCCAGCTGTACATCTTTTGGAGTGCCGAAATTATCCAGATAAAAGTAGGCGATGACAATGGTGAGCAGTGCCAGCGGTGTTAAACCATAAAACAGCATGTGCCAGTTAAAGGCATCGATAACCACCCCGGCCACAACCGGGCCGATACAAGGTGCAGCCCCCATTACAATACCAATCATACCCATACCGGTGCCGCGATACTGTTTTGGCACGGTTAAGAGCATCAGCACCTGACCCATAGGCATCATAATGCCGGCACCGGCTGCCTGAAGCACACGAGCCAGCAGCACAATGGAAAAATCGGTAGAAATGGCTGCGGTGAATGTACCCAGCGAGAAAATACCCATTGCCGCAAAAAATAACCGACGTGTGGTAAACCGGTCAATTAAAAAAGCGGTAATCGGCACCATGATACCGTTTACCAGCATATAGCCAGTGGTGAGCCACTGGGCAGTAGCGGCATCAACCTGCATTTCTTTCATGATACTTGGCAGAGCCGGTGTTAATAACGTCTGGTTTAAAATCCCGATAAACCCGCCGAAAATCATAATAGCGTTAATAATAATAACTTTTTTCGTTAGCCCCATGCGTTCCAGAGCGTTTGCCATAAAGGTCACCTTCCTGAATAATATCTGCTGCAATACAGCGATTTTATTACATGTTCATAAATTTGTAAGAATTAATGATGCAATATGTAAAATTTGCATAAATTTCATTATAGCACGAATTATTCGGATTGCAATGCGTTTTTGCCAGAAAAAAGTATATGAAATATAAAAGCTGCTTCCCGAAAAAAGAGAAGCAGCCTGTAATTTTATTGTTTTTATCTTTCTTCTTTTACAAAGAGGATGGTTAGTACAAAAGCAGTAGTCATCATCAGAGTAGCGCCCATATAAGCCACATTGATACCGTGAATCTGCGATGCGATGGTTGCAGGGTCAGCACAGTTTGCAACGACAATAGACATAACTGTAATCAGAATCGCACAGCCGAGAGAGCCAGCTACCTGACGGAAGGTATTCCCGATGGCGGTACCGTGTGCCATAACCCGGTTCGATAACGAGTTTAAGCCCCAGGTGTTTAACGGCATATTTACAAGCGACAGCCCGATGGTACGAATGGTGTAAACGGCAGCCAGATAATAGAGCGAGGTGTTTTCGTCCATCAGCACCATTGGGATGGTGAACACGGAAGCCAGAAACAGTCCCGGAATCGCCAGCCGTCTCGGGCCGAATTTATCGAATAAACGGCCGCTGACAGGGCTCATAATCAGCATAGCAATGGATGCCGGCAGCATAATAAAGCCGGAAACACTGGCCCCGAAGCCGCGAATAGTCTGCAGATAAATCGGGTTTAATACAGGACCGATATTCAGCGCAGCCTGTACCAGCATGGTTAAGATAACGGATAAGGCAAAGCGTCTGTTTTTCAGAATATCCACTTTTAACAGAGGCTCTTCCATGTGCAGCTGACGGCGGATAAACAGAACCAGCGAAACCACACCAATCAGCAGTGTGACAGCAACCAGAGCGGTAAAGCCTGAGGAGCCTAATGCACTAAAGCTGTACAGCAGGCCGCCAAAACCCAGTGTGGACAGTACAACAGACGGCATATCCAGTGTAATATTTGTGGATTCGCCCATGTTTTCCAGAAAAAAATAAGCGATTACAATGGTTAACAGTGTCAGTGGAACCATAGCGGCAAATAAAATGTGCCAGCCGTAGGCTTCTACTACCAGCCCGGAAATAACCGGCCCCACAGCTGGAGCCACCCCGATAACAAGTCCGATCAGCCCCATACCGAAGCCGCGGTACTGGCGAGGCAGTGTTAACAGCATGATGGTCTGGCCCATGGGCATCATTACACCGGCACCGGCTGCCTGCAGCAGACGCGATGCTAAAATCATAGGAAAGGTTGTGGAAGCAGCGGCCAGTGCAGTGCCGGCTGCAAACAGTGTCATCGATACAAAAAACAGCTGACGGGTGGTAAAACGGTCAATCAGATAAGCAGTAATTGGAATCATAATGCCGTTTACCAGCATAAACCCAGTAGTAAGCCACTGGGCGGTAGCGGCATCGATGTTCATATCCCGCATAATACTTGGCAGAGCCGGTGTCAGAAGAGTCTGGTTTAAAATGGTGATAAATGCCGCAAACAGCATAATCCCGTTAATGAGAAGCATTTTCCGGTTCATACCGAATTTCTCGAGTGAAAAAGCCATAGAATAATCCCCTCTTTTCTATATTAGTCCACAATGTTCATTCATTTTCTTCTATAGCTTACTATTTTATTTCCTAATTATTATAGCACTCAGAATCTGATTTTCAATATGAACTCCATAAAAAGAATGTGATATTGTTCTGTTTTGCACATAGATTAATTATGCTTATGCAGAACAGTGTGGAAAGTGGGTTACGATGAAATGATGATTTCTGTATAATAAAATAGAAGAAAAGCTGAAAACAGGGAGGTAAACCCATGGCAGTACGAAAACGAAAACGGTATCGGCTGAAAAAAATATGGAAAGCACGGTTTCAGGCAGGTATCACGGCACTAGGATGCCTGATTATTCTGGGCGGGCTGCTTTATACGGTCTGGATGCTTTTGCCGCCCGATTATCTGGATGCCGAAACAGCCGATATTGATGGCATTCCGCTGTATACCGATTATATGGATGAAGACTGGCGGGGCCGTACCGGGGTAAAGCATCGCATTAAATGGCTGGTGATTCATGAGACCGGCAATTTTGCAGCCGGAGCCGATGCAGCTATGCATAATCGGTATCTGCACAGCGAGGAACAGAAAAATACGCCTCTGTCCTGGCATTATACGGTGGATGATCGTCAGATTTATCATCATCTGCCCGACTGGGAAAAGGGCTACCATGCCAGTGATTCCGGTACAAAAGGCGGAGGCAACGACTGCGGTATCGGCATAGAAATCTGTGTGAATGAAGACGGCGATTACCAGCAGGCAGTGGATAATGCCGCCCATCTGGCAGCAGAACTGTTAAATCGGTATCATCTGGATATTTCTGCTGTAAAACAGCACGGTGATTTTACACAAAAAAATTGTCCGGAACGGCTGCGGGAAGGAGATCATTACGAGCAGTTTCTGCAGAAAATTGAAACATATATGTAATCTCCAAAACGTGCAAAGTTTAGAGAGAATATGAGTATTACTTACTGTTCAGATGCACTTTCACCATCTGTCCCGGTCTGGCTGGAAAATCTTTGTCGGCGGTCAGTTTGATTTTAAATTCTTTCTGACTCTGCTGGATGACAGTTTGGAATTCTTCCGGTGTATAAACCGCTTCTAAATCAATATAAGAGATGGTCCCCGTATATTCTGTGCCATTCAGTTCGACTGGCAGGGTATCACCACAGGAAATTGAGGTCAGCGTTTCCTCCGGCACATAGGCAAGTACATACGTCTGTGTTTGGTCGGCAACTTCTGCCAGGTCAGCGCCGGAAACAATCATGGCTCCTTCAGTATAATTTACACTGATGACCGTGCCGTCACAGGCGGCACGAATGGTGTATTTTTCAAGTATATCTTTTGCCTGAGCAATCTGAAGTTCAGTTTGTGTAACGGCTGCCTGTGCACGCTTTATGGCAGCTGTATCAGAACCGCCAGATAATAGAATAACCTGCTGTTGTGCAGATTCCACCTGCGCTTCGGCGGTAGCAACCGCATACTGAGCGGCCTGCACCTGCTGTGTTAAGGCATCATAATCCTGTCTGGAAATACCGCCGATTTCATATAGAGCTGCAGTTTTTTCCAGGGTAGAGGCCAGATTATCATACTGCAGCTGTGCGGTATGATAGGTTGCCAGTGCCGCTTTTACAGCACTTTGCGCCTGTTTAATGGCAGCTGGTTCGGCGCCGCTTAAGGTCTGTTCTAACGTGGCCTGCTGCTGAATCACCACCTGTTCCAACTGTGCAATGGAGTTCTGTTGGGTGGAACTGTCAATGACAGCAAGAACATCCCCGGCCTGTACGGTCTGCCCCTGCTGTATATGCAATTCGACAATTTTTCCGGATACTTCGCTATAGTGCGGGATGATAACCTGCTCTACTTTTCCCTTTACGGTATCTGTTCCGCTGTTTATCCATATGATGGAGCCGATTGCCAGTATGGCTGCAAACAGTACTGGAATGAGTTGTTTCTTTTTAATCATAGGGTGTGCAATCCTCCTAAATGCTGCGCTGTTTTTTTAGCAGCTGAATATTTAAAATTACAAAAAATGTACAGAAACCGGAGAGCATGAGAAGGTTTCCTGCGATATCAAAGAATCCGCAGCCTCGTAGCATCACTTTGCTGAGGCTGTCAGCAATGTAATAAATGGGGGTAAAATAGCTGAGTGTTTCCCAGATGCCATCCAGTTCAAAAATGCCGGACAGAAACACCTGCGGCACAATCACAACTGGAATCATCTGTACCATCTGGAATTCACTCTGTGATATGGTGGAAAGTAGAATTCCCAGTGTCAGAGCAGTTAAAGCTGCAAGAAGTGTAGTTAAAAGAACCAGCAGGATAGACCCGGCCAGTAACACTTTTAATACAAATACAACATAAAGACTGATTAAGAGAGACTGTATAACAGTGATAATTCCGAAACCGGTAATGTAACCCAGTACAATCTCCCAACGTTTTACCGGTGTTGACAGCAGTTTTTCCAGAGTGCCGGAGGTTCGCTCCTGCACGAAAGAAATCCCTGCAATCAGAAATACCAGAAAAAATACCAGCAGACCAATCAGCATAGGCCCCAGCTGATCAAACATTTCCAGATGAGCGGAGCCGTATACATATGTGACATCTGATTTATAGTCGGCCGGTATCCAGCCGGAAGTATTGCGTGCTGCTTCCAGCTTAGTTAAAACCTGTGCAGCCGCTGAGCTGCTGCCGTCCATCTGAATCTGCAGACGGTTGTTTACCAGGGAAACTACAGCGCTTATCTCTCCCTGCTCCAGAAGCTGCAATCCTTCTGTTTCGGTAGTACGTGTAACATGCACACCGTTTTTTTCCAGTTGCCGTTCGTAAGCTACAGAGCCATTTACGAGGGCAATGGCCTGGTCGGTACCAAAACTGCTCAGCAGGAGACTGATTAAGGTCAGAAGCACCAGCGGTGCCATCAGAAGAAGTGCCATGGTACGGCGATCATGAACCAGTTGCAGTAAAATGCGTTTTGCAATAGCGAGTACTTTCACAGTAAGTTCACCTCGCTTCCCAGTTTCATAAAGGCTTCTTCGATTGTAGAAACCTGATAGCGACTGAGGATCTCTGTCGGGGTTCCCGTTGTAAGAATCTGGCCTTCCCGCATCATGGAGAGTTTTTGACAACGGTCAGCT
>DAISWV010000046.1:0-8289 GCA_036826195.1 Peptococcaceae bacterium
TTTCTCCGTTTTCCTTTCGTGCTTTTTGGTTTCTTCATTGTTTTCTGTGTTGTTTTCTGTGTTGTTTTCTGTGTCGTTTGCATCGTTTTCACCTCATATTAATATTGTGAGCTCTGCTCCAGAAGGTATCATACCTCATTTGCGTTTTGTGCATCAAATTGTGCTAAATCAATATAAAGTCCAATTTTCTCCTATAATCTATACACATTACAGAATTTTTTGTAAAAATCACGCCGGATTGCTGCATTTTGCAGGCCGTATTTTACTGTTATTTACATTGATAGGATTTATTTTCCGTAAAACAGCGATTTAGCACAAATTTATCGAAAATACGATGTATTAATGCAGTTTATGGATAAACAGGCATAAAAAAACACCCTCTTCACAGGGAAGAGGGTGTAGCCGCGCCGCAGTGCACGGATTCGTATTATTTGCCTTTAAAGGCTGTATAATCGTATTCGGCACCTCGGATATTATTGACATCAATCTGGCACTCCAGAGGCTGATATACGGGCTCTAACCGGATTGGGCTGTTAAGACGGTAATAATACTCGGAGTCTTTTTCCAGCGTTTTTCCGCTAAACCAGGTGCGCAGCTCGTAGCGGTTTTCGTAATAGATCACATCGGCAAATATACCGATACGGCCGCCAAAGCCATCGGCAAATTCCACGGTCTCTTCACCGCTTATGCCAAGTGTTCTGCACCAGCCGGGCAGGGTTTCTGCCGAGACCGTCACCGTGCCCCTGTATGCGGCATCATCTATATAGCCCAAAAATTCGTCCGTATAGACTTCACATTCTATTTCATTATGTAATTCGACGCGCCCGAGCCCAAAGAGCACACAAACTGCCAGAAGCAGCAGCCCCAACAGGCACACCATTCGTTCATTGGCCGCAAGCCATTCTTTCATAGCTCCACCTTCTCAAAAAAACAGAGCGGGCAAAATGCCCGCTCCATTCAGCAAAGTTTTTAGCAAAGTTTGTAAAGCAATTAGGTTCAAAAGATTAATATTCTTTTGGCATATCATTCAGCTGTGCCTGGCTGAATACAGGACCATCTAAGCAAACATAGCAGGAACCGATGTTGCAGCGGCCGCATTTACCGATACCGCATTTCATACGTAATTCCAGTGTTGTGATGATATCTTCGTCTGGCAGACCCATCTGAGACAGGATTGGCAGAGTCAGTTTAATCAGAATTGGAGGACCGCAAACAGCTGCGATCTGTGCGTTTGGCGCGATTTCTTTTACATAGTCAGGTACGAAACCTACATGGCCATCCCAGCCTTCCTGTGGACGGTCGATGGTTACGAACACTTCTGTGTTAGGAACTTTTGGCCAGTTTTCGAATAAGTCTTCTTTGAAGCACAGGTCTTCTTTGGAACGACCACCGTAAATGATGGTCAGTTTCCCGAAGTCTTCTCTGTTTCTCATGCAGTACAGAATCAGGCTTCTTACTGGAGCCAGACCGATACCGCCGGCAACGAACACGATGTCTTTGCCTTTGAACTGTTCGATTGGGAAACCATTGCCGTATGGCCCACGGATACCAACTTCCTGGCCTACTTCCAGACCGTGCAGAACACTTGTCAGTACACCATCGTTATATTTTTTGATGGACATATCGATGTAGTCGTCCCCATAGTTGGTAACGGAGAACATTGCTTCCCCGATTGCTGGCATGGAGTACATACCCAGCTGGCCTGGCATTGGAGTGAATGGTCTTTCACCTTCCGGTGTGCTAATACGGAAGGTTTTTACATCTGGTGTTTCGTCCAGGATTTCTTTCAGAACGCCTACTTTAGGAACCAGATTATTGATTTTTAAAACGTCGCTTGCAGAAGCTGTTTTCACAAATAACCCTCCTTCTTAGCCGATTACCTGTTTAATGAATTTTGTAATATCCAGGTTTACTGGACATTTTGCTACGCAGCGGCCGCAGCCGATGCACAGGAACATGTCGTGTTTTTCGTTGAAGTACTGCAGTTTGTGCAGGAAACGGTTACGAACACGTTCTTTTTTGCCCTGACGTGGCTGATGACCACCAGCCATTAAGGTGTATTCAGCAAACATGCAGCTGTCCCATGTACGCATTTTCATACCAACTTCGCCACGGATTTTGTTGTTGATATCGAAGCAGTGGCAGGTTGGGCATACATAAGTACAGGTACCGCAGTTTAAGCATTTGAAGCTGTATTCATCCCAGATTGGATCTTCGAACATGCCTTTCAGTTTTGCAGGCAGTTCGGATGGATCAAATTTAACGCTCTGTGGTTTCAGATCTGGCAGTTTGTCTGCAGCTTCGCCTAAACCGCTAACTGCATCCAGGCATGCTTTCCCTTTATCGGAGATTGCAACGAAGCCAAAGGTATCGCCGAAATCATAAACCTGAACGTCTGCTACGCTTGCTTCAGCGTGAGCACGGTCAACGCCCATGGATTCACAGAAGCATGTAGCTTTTGGATTGTTACAAGCCAGAGAGAACACGATGGTGTTTTCTCTTTTTTCTTTATACTGTGGATCTTCGAATTTTTCATCCAGGAATACTTTGTCCAGACACTGGATTGCTTTGGTATCACAGTGACGAACACCAAATACTACCTGCTGTTTATCCATAGCCGGCATTTCTTCGATAGCCAGTTTTTTGCCCTGAGCACGGAATTTATACATTGCTTCGGACTGTGGCAGATAAACAGTTTTTGGAGATACGGTTACGTTGCCGTCCAGATATAATTTGGATACGCCTTCCTGTACCTGACTGTATGGTGCAAACTGAGTCAGGCCGTTATAGTCAACCGGAACCAGAACACTGTATTTCTGAGCCAGCTGGCCTAAAAATCCATCTAATTTTGCTTTTTCAACAGTTTTCACAATAAGCGCCTCCTCTTACATAAATTCTTCAGGGTCAGCAACCTGATAACTGTTCAGAGGTGTTGTCCCTTCGGTCACCAGACCAGCTTCGTAGTTACCGAACAGAGAGTCGATATCTTTAATGAATTTTTTGTTCATCAGCATGATTGGAATGTCGGATGGACATACTGCTTCACACTGACCACATTCGATACAACGACCAGCAACATGGAATGCTCTGGTTACACCGTAGAACTGGTTTTCGGAAGCGTTAACATCTTTACTGCACCAGCCGGAAGCACTCTGATCAAAGATGCAGTTTGTGCAGTTACATGCTGGACAGATGTTACGACATGCATAGCAGCGAATGCATTTGCTGTACTGTTCTTTCCAGAATGCAGCTTTTGCATCTGCATCCATAGCTTCGATTGCTTCAACGTCAGCAAAGTTCTTTTCTGTACACCAAGGTGTTACATCGGAACCGATTTTCTGGTCGCATGCAACAGGGTTTGGATAACGGCATTCTTTACATGCATTTGCCATTGGCACTTCAGCGCCTTCTGGTGTTTTTGCAGCAACTTTAGGGTTTTTCATGCCGGAGCATGGAACACCGATTACGATGCTGTTTTCAGGATTGATACGTTTGTCATGTACCAGACGGTTGTATGCTCTGGTATCACAGCCTTTTGCAAAGATTGCTACTTTATCTTCAGTGTTGATAAAGTCAATCAGGTAGGTGCTCAGGTTCTGCAGACAGTATTCGTCCCAGATTAATTTATCTACATCAGCAGCGGAACGAATCATAACAGGAGTAGAGTCGTAAGGCATGGTACCTTTTTCCCAGCCCAGTACAACAGTAGCTTTACCAGATTCCAGCAGCTCTTTTGCAACAGCTCTCATTTCATTCTGGATGTTACTCATTTGTTTCCACCGCCTTTACTTCGATTTTCGCATCGTCACGGAATTTATCGTTCGGACCGATTGCTTTTACTTC
This sequence comes from Peptococcaceae bacterium, assembly GCA_036826195.1. GTDB lineage: Bacteria > Bacillota > Peptococcia > Peptococcales > Peptococcaceae > UBA7185. Next base: position 3,844 of record DAISWV010000046.1, read on the forward strand.
GTTAATCATATCGGTAACTACCTGCTGGAATTTAGGACCTTCCGCACCGGAAATCCATCTGGTGTGGAAACGACGGGAGTCGATGCCCATGTAATCCATCATACGGGTAATTAACAGGAAACGACGTCTGGTATAGTAGTTACCAGTTGTGTAGTGGCAGTCGCCAGGGTGGCAGCCTGCTACTAATACACCGTCGATACCTCTCTGGAATGCACGCAGTACGAACTGTGGGTTTACACGACAGGAGCATGGAACACGCAGTACGCGAACGTTTGGCGGATACTGCAGACGGCTTGTACCAGCTAAGTCAGCACCTGCATAAGTACACCAGTTACATGCGAAAACCAGAATTTTTGGTTCAAAATTTTCTACTGCATTGTTTGACATAATGCATCCACCTCCGCTAAGATCTGAGCGTTTGTAAAGTGTTTCAGGTTTGCAGAACCGGAACGGCAAGTAACGGTACAAGCACCGCAACCCTGACACAGACTGCTGTTAACATTTGCAACCTGACGTTCAACAGTTTTGCCGCCTTTTCTTTCCTGGATGGTTTCCAGTGTGATTGCTTTGTATGGGCAAACTGGAACACACAGACCGCAACCGGAACACAGTTTTGTATCAACAACAGATACAGTTGGTTCTGTTTCCAGCTGATCTTTGCTCAGCAGTGCGCATACTTTAACTGCAGCAGCGCCAGCCTGTGCAACGGAGTCTGGAATATCTTTAGGACCCTGACAAGCACCAGCCAGGAATACACCTGCTGTATGGGTTTCAACTGGACCCAGTTTTGGATGGGATTCAGTGAACCAGCCGTCTTTATCGTAACCGATACCAACGGTCTGAGCCATTTTTTCAGAGTCTGCATTTGGAACCATAGCGTTTGCCAGAATTACCAGGTCTGCAGCGATTTCAACCTGCTGACCTAACAGGGTGTCTTCCCCTTTAACAATCAGCTGTTCGCCTTCCTGATAGATTTTGGATACACGACCGCGGATGTAGTCTACGCCGTATTCTTCTCTGGTACGGTTGTAGAATTCATCGTACAGTTTACCTGGAGTACGAACGTCCATGTAGAATACATAAACTTTTGTATCCGGGCAATGGTCACGAATCATGGTAGCCTGTTTCGCAGTGTACATGCAGCATGTTCTGGAGCAGTAGCTCTTACCATGTTCTGGGTCACGGGAACCTACACATTTAACCATAACAACTGTTTTTGGTTCTTTGTGGTCGGATGGACGTACGATGTGACCCTGGGTAGGACCGGAAGCGTTTACTAAACGTTCGAAGTGCAGACCGCTGATTACGTCTGGGTATTTACCGTAGCCGTATTCACCGTATACACTGTGGTCGAACTGTTCGTAACCGGTAGCCATTACGATCGCACCGTATTTTTCTACAAACAGTTCATCTTCCTGTTCGTAGTCGATTGCGCCTGCAGGGCACATTTTTGCACAGATACCGCAAACGTCTTTGCCTTCTTTTCTGCTCTTGAATTTTAAGCAGTTTTCACGGTCGATTACCGGTTTGTTAGGAATCGCCTGTGGGAATGGTGTGTAAATTGCGGTACGTTTACGCAGTTTCATGTTGAATTCGTCGTCTGCTTTCCCTGGACATTTTGTCATACAGGTACCGCAGCCGGTACATTTGCTCATATCAACGGAACGAGCTTTGGAACGGATGGTAACATCGAAGTTACCTACGTAACCTTCTACTTTTTCCAGTTCAGCAAATGTGATTAATTTGATATTTGGATGGCTGCTTGCCTCTACCATTTTTGGTGTCAGGATACAAGCGGAACAGTCGATTGTAGGGAAGGTTTTATCGATCTGAGACATTTTACCACCGATGGATGGTGTACGTTCCAGAATATCAACCTGATAACCGTTGTTCGCGATATCCAGCGCACACTGAATACCAGCGATACCGCCGCCTACTACCAGTGCACGTTTGGTTACAGGCGCATGGCCTTTCTGTAACACTTCATTTTTGCATACTTTGGAAACAGCCATTTTAACTAAGTCAATAGCTTTTTCAGTAGCTTCTTCGTTTTTGCCGGCATGTACCCAGGAGCAGTGCTCACGGATGTTTGCCATTTCGAACATATATGGGTTCATCCCAACTTTTTCTACGCAGGCACGGAATGTTTTTTCATGCATACGAGGAGAACAGGATGCTACAACCACACGGTTCAGATTGTGTTCTTTGATAGCGTTCTGAATCATTTCCTGACCAGGTTCGGAACACATATATTTATAGTCTGTGCTGTAAGCAACGCCTGGGTAGTCTCTAACTGCTTCGGCTACTCTTGCACAGTCAACTACAGCACCGATGTTGGAACCGCAGTGACAAATAAATACCCCTACTCTTTCCACTATGCTTCACCGCCTTCACTAGTTTTACCAATTTTAGCTAATGTGGATTCAGCTTCTACGAAGTGTCTGTTGATGCACAGATCTTTCGCGTTCATACCCATAGCGATACCCATCATTTCAGTTACAAAGTATACTGGAATGTTGTAAGCACCGTATTTTTTGCTCAGCTGATCCTGACGCATATCCAGGTTGGAATGACACATTGGACATGCGGTTACGATGCAGTCAGCACCGGATTTTTTCGCAGCATCCATGATTTTTTTGGTCATATCCAGACCAACCTGTGGACGACATGCTGTTAAGCTGCCGCCGCAGCATTCGGTTTTGAAGCCCCACTGCAGAACTTCTGCGCCTAAAGCGGTCATGATATCATCCAGCATAATTGGATCTTCGATATCGTCACAAGCGATTTCTGGTGGACGGCTCATTAAGCAGCCGTAGTATGTCAGAACTTTCAGACCTTTTAAAGGTTTTACTACTTTTGCTTTGATTGCGTCAACGCCCAGGTCGTTGTGCAGAATTTCGGTCAGGTTTCTTGCTTTGCTTTTGCCAGTGTAAGGACGACCGATGATTTCTTCGATTTTTTCTTTTGCTTCTTCAGATTCAGTTACTTCTAACTCAACCTTTTTGCTTCTAGCGTAGCAGGCAGCACATGGAATAGCAACATCTAAACCAGCAGCTTCTGCAATAGCCATATTACGAGCTGGCAGCGCCAGAGAGATCCAGTGACCTCTTGCATGGGCACTACTTGCACCACAGCAGTTCCAGTCTGGAATTTCAATCAGGTTGATGCCCAGTTCTTTCGCAACTGCTTTGGTGGATGCGTGGAATTCAATACCTGTGGATTCCAGAGAACATCCAGGATAGTATGCGTAATCCATTATTTATTGCCCCTTTCTTCTTTGTCCATAGCTTCCGCTTTGGCAATCAGAGATTTGATTTCGTCCATGTTTTTGCATTTGTATGGAACCAGTTTCAGTTTCTGTTTTGCGATGTAAGGAACACCGTACTGGGTATCCTGCAGGATTTTCCCTGTGGAGAAGTTACGACCAACGATTAAGCCTGGTTCGTACATTCTACCCATTGTACCTACGATTGTCATCCATACGCTGTGGAATTTATCCACATTTTTCTCTGCAACATAGCCGTGTTCTTTTGCCATGATGCGCAGAGTTTCCATTACTGTAGCCACGTCAACCCCTTTTGGACAACGGGTTGTGCATGTAGAACAGGTAGCACACAGCCAGATTGCAGAGCTTTTCATTGCATCTTCAATCAGGCCCATCTGTGCCAGACGCATTACCTGGTTGGTTGGAATGTCCATATGGTCGCCTACAGGACAGCCTGCAGAGCATTTCCCACACTGGTAGCATTTCGAAACATCAACACCGCTGCGTCTGAGGAACTCTTTGTTCAGTTCTTCGTTTCGCATCTGTTTTTCATTCAGCGTCACAGTACCACTCTCCCTTTATATATTGACTACATTTACCTGAACCTTGCTTCTTCAAGTAAATAGTTTTACCTATGATTTATTATATAGTACCGAAAAATAAAAGTCTAGCACTGTTCGTGAACATCAGCACAAAATTTATTGTTCACCAAAAAAGAAGGCTCTGTTGAGCCATTTTTTACAGGTTAAACAAATCTAATTTTATATATTAAGTTCGTTTATTTACTTTTCTTATGCCGCTATCGTTTTTCCTTATGGCCGCAGCGGCCTCTGGCGCCGCAGCTGATTTTTCGGCATTTCTGCAGGTTTTTGCATTGTAAATTATCAGATTCTCTGTTTTGCAGCATGCAGGGATCAGTTTTATTTTGCATGCAGCTGTATGCATTTGCTAACAGTTTGTGAATTTTATTTCAAACAAAATTGCGTTTTCCTGCGCGTATATTTTTATATTTTGACTCTATTTCATTTTAAATTCATTTTATTTTAATTTTATTTTTCATTTCATTTTAATTTTTCACACAAAAAAATACCGAATCGGCATCTGCCGGTCCGGTATTTTGTGCAAGATTCTGTTATATTGGATTCTGTTATGCTCTGTTCTGCTGCTGCGCCGTGTCGGCC
>DAISWV010000047.1:0-8264 GCA_036826195.1 Peptococcaceae bacterium
TCACCGAAAGTACAAGGCATATTTTTCGTTTTAACAGGGTATATTGACAATCTCCACCTAGACATATCCGAATATTTTTCAAAGCTTTATATCGAATCGTACAGCGTTATTATTTTTCTAATCCCTCTCTGTATAAAGCATCCCGAAGTGATACACACTATACATAAAAAAACAGCGTACCGTCGAAACGGTACGCTGTGAATCAGTTCGTAAACTGAAATTATTCCTGTGTAGCCAGGTAGTGATACATTTCATCTAACATTTCGTCAGTGATGTATACTGGGTTGTTACGCAGGTTTGGATGAACGCTGATGCGGCACAGGTCAGCAATCTGTTCTTCGTTCAGATTCAGGCCTTTCAGACCGTTTCTCAGACCCAGTCTTGCTTTCAGGTCATGGATAGCGTCAGCCATGTCGTTCATATCTTTGAAGCCTAATTTCTGTGCAAATTCGTTTACACGTGGGCCAGCTTCTGGATCGTTTGCGTTGATGTGTGCAAAGTAGTCCAGAGTGATACCGCAAGCTTCACCGTGTGGAATGCCATGGATGTTTGTTAATGGGAAGGAACATGCATGGGAACCAGTTGTCAGAGGAATAGTGAATGCCAGACCAGCCATTACGGATGCTTCAGCCATTTTTTCACGAGCTTCAACATCGTTAGGGTCTTTGTATGCTCTTTCCAGGTATTTGAATACTAAGTGACAAGCTTCCAGAGCTACAGCGTCACAGATTGGCTGATGGTTTTTGCTCCAGAAACCTTCAACAGCGTGGCACAGTACGTCGATACCGCAGCCTGCAGTTACTTTTGGTGGGCAGCTGTAGGTTAATTCTGGGTCAACTACTGCCAGTGTTGGGTAGAAGTTCATGGAGTTGATTGGGCATTTTTTACCAATAGCATGGTTGGTTACTACGGATACTTTTGTAACTTCGGAACCAGTACCGGATGTTGTTGGTACAGCAATCAGTGGCAGGTGTTCTGGTGGCAGAGCAACGCCAGTACCATGGTATACGGAAATGGAGTCGTTTGTCATGCAAACGCTTGCAGCAGCTTTAGCAGCGTCCAGAGCGGAACCGCCACCCAGTGCTACTACGAAACCGTGTTTATTTTTTCTGATCAGTTCAGCACAAGCATCGATTTCGGTTACGTCTGGGTTTGGAGAAACATCACCGAAAGCAGCTGTTAAAGCACCGTTGCTGCCGTCAACGATTTTCTGAGCCAGACCGTTGGTCATGAAGAATTTGTCTGCTACTAACAGACCATTGTCAACACCCAGTTCTTTTGCGAATTCATCGATTTTGTTGATTAAGCCAGCGCCGAATCTGATTTCAACTGGCTGAATATAGTTCCAAGATGCCATGATTATAAAATCCACCTTTCGAATATTTGAAAAATAGTCTACGGAAAATCCCGTTTTAGTAAGACAGGCCATCTACTCATATTAAAATAGACAGCCTGTCATAAAATTCATGGTTTTAAATTATTTTCTGAAGCAAGCAACAGCTGTTGTGTAGTTAGCGTCTTTTTCTAATGTTGGCAGCTGTTCGTCGATCCATGTCAGAACTTCATCGAATTTTGGCAGTACTGCTACCAGCTGTTCTTCGGTGATGATCAGTGGAGGACAAATGGAGATTGTGTTTTCACGACCATAGGTGTGAATGTTGTATTCGTTTTCTAATTTAGCAATAGCCTGAGCTTTGATTGCATTTGGTTTGCCGTAGAAATCCAGTGGTTCACGGGTTTCTTTATCTTTAACCAGTTCGATAGCGGAGAACAGACCGATCTGACGAACTTCACCAATGCAAGCGTGTTTTTCTTTCATTTCGTTCAGCCAAGCGCCCAGAACTTTACCAACTTCTACTACATGGTCACAAACGTTGTTGTTCAGGTAGTAGTCAACAGCTGCGTTACCAGCTGCGCAAGCCAGTGTATGACCGGAGTAGGTCAGACCGCACTGCAGAACGTTTTCTTCGAAGTATTTGGAGATTTCTTTGGACATAACTACGCCGCCCAGTGGAACGTAACCGCAGTTAACACCTTTAGCGAATGTGATGATATCTGGAACGATATCGAAGTTCTGCCAGCAGAACATTTTACCGGTACGACCGAAACCAGCCATAACTTCGTCGCAGATCATCAGGATGCCGTATTTGTCGCACAGAGCGCGTACGCCTTCCATGTAACCTTTAGGTGGGATCAGAACGCCGTTAGCGCCTGTGATGGATTCCATCATGATAGCAGCGATGTTCTGAACGCCTTCATAGTGCAGCTGTTCTTCTAACAGGTGCAGGTAGTAAGCTGTTGCTTTTTCTTCTTCATCTGGATTCCAGCCATCATGGTATGTGTATGGATCGATGAATTTTACGAAGCCATTAGCGCCACCAACTTCAGCAGCGAAACGTCTCCAGTCACCAGATGCGTTGGAAGCACCCAGGGAAGCACCGTGGTAGCTTCTGTAACGGTTGAAGATTTTTGTACGGCCTGTGTAGTTACGAGCGATTTTCATAGCGTTTTCGTTCGCTTCAGCACCACCGTTGGTGAACAGTACGCGCTGGAAGTGATCTTCACCAGCGATACCAACGATTTTTTTAGCCAGAGTGGATTTAGCTTCTGTGGAGTAGCAAGGAGCTACGAAGCAGATCTGGTCAGCCTGAGCTTTGATAGCTTCTACCATTTCTGGCAGGCTGTGACCTAAGTTAGCGCATACCAGCAGGGAGCTCATGTCAGCGATTTCGTTACCATCGTAGTCGTACAGATAGATACCTTTACCGCTTTTGATTGGTCTTGCAGCACCGCCGGATTTGGACCAAGACTGTGCAATGTACTGAGCATGCATCTGAGATACTTCTTTACCTGTTAATGCCATTTTTGAATTACCATCCTTTCAAAATATAAAAATTATTTTTTAAGAAGGAATCGATACTGTTTATTTCGACCTTATCGGATTCCTCTCATACTACCTATAAATATAATATATCATAGCAAAAAAATTTCAATATCTCAAAGCATAACTTTTACTGTGCTTTGGCACACATGCTTTGATTTTCTGTGAACAACCTACATGATTTTCTTCAACATGAAGGCAATACTGTACAACAGCCTTGTATCCAGTTCAGACAGGTCACAGTTCAGCATTTCCTCTATTTTATTAATCTTGTAGTTAATTGTGTTACGATGCACAAACATAGCCTCTGCTGTTTCTTTTACACTGCCGCTATGTTCCAGATAACACTGCAGCACTTCACAGTAATTTGTCTCATTCAGACGATCATATTCTACCAGCCGCTGAATGGTTTCTGCATAGTATTCGTTAATTACATCCTGATTTTCAATATCCATCAGCAATTTATAAATACCCAGCTCCTGATATGCCACTACTCCTTTATCATTGTGCAGGTTTTTCTGCAATTTTAATACCTGGCAGGCCTGACGATAGGATTTGGAGATGTTTTTCGCATTCGGCATACAGCGCCCGATCCCTACATAACACTGTTCACGCTGGAAATTGCAGCGTTTCAGCATATCTGTCACTGATTTTTTTACCATACCTTCGGTATGATCCGCAAACAGCACCACAATACTTCCGCCCAGCTCAAAAGCAAAAGTTTTACGGCGAGAGAAAATCAGATAGTTCTCCATAATTTTCAGATAGCGCTGCACTTCCTCTTCCGCCACTGCGTCACCGTTTTCCATAATATCGATAACTGTTACGCAGTACTCCCAGTTGCGCAGAAAGTTATTGCGTTCCAGCTGCGGAATATACAGTTCCTCCTGTTCGCCGAAAAAGATTGCATTTTTCACCGCGCCGGATAATTCCAGGTTATACTTGTCCGATTCGGTAATCATATAACTGATGTTTCGCATAATTTCAGCCATGTGCACTTTCCATGGCACAATAAACAGCGGAAACCCTTCCTGGTTGCAGTAATCAATAACCTCCTGCGGAATTTCCTGAATAAACGGGCCGATGTTTACCACCATACCGCTTGCTTTATGTTCGATATTCGATTTCACCAGATCCAGCAGGGTTTCATCTTTGCCAAGTGCAACACCAGTGGTAAATGCAATTTCCTGCCCGCCCAGGAAGGATGAAATCGCATTGCTTTCCACCATATGCAGCCAGCGTACAATATTATTCATGCCCTGTTCCCCGGCTACCAATGTCATATCCTGACTTTTCACACTTTCATATAAATCCGACAGTAATACCGCCATGCTATATCACCAATCCTTTTCCAATGCCAGCCTAACTAAATCTATGCTTCCAGTTTCAGTTTATATTTTTTCCAGATCTGATAGCCGATGAAGCTGGAGAAAATCCCAACGCCGCCGCAGCAGATCCAGAAAATCATGGTCATATCCCAGCCAAATGCTTCCGAGAACGCACCGGTTGCAAACATCGAAGTTGCGATCCCAAGATTTACAAACGCATTCAGAATCCCCGATACAGAGGAGCTGCGGCCTTTTTTTGCAAAGTAGCCAGGCACAACACCTACATAACAGGTATTTACCGCCATCATAATCGTTGTAGCGATCGAGAAGAAAATAAACATCGGGATGAGACCGATAAACGATGTAATATACAAAATTACCAGCGAAGCGGTACCTGCCAGAAACAGCAGGAATGAACAGCGGATTTCATCGCCAATGACTTTACGTGCAGTTGCCGCAATACTGATACCAATAATATTGAACATTGGAATCAGTGCTGTACTTACAATTGCCAGAGTTGTACCGATTTCGAATTTTTCGCCCATCAGATTCGGCATCCATGCGGTAATCCCTTCTTTTAACATACCCTGCATCATCAGCACCAGACACATGAAAATCATACCGGAAGACAGTACCAGTTCGCCCAGAGGCGCTTTCTGAACTTCCTGTTCTTTGCCGTTTGCAGCTGGAGCAGCATCTTCAATATCCACACGGGTCAGTTTTGGTAAAATAGCCCCTGTAGCCAGCCACCAGCCCACAGCAGTAATCATAACCACAACAAAAGAGCCAAAGAATACCATTTTCCAGTTTCCGGTCACTTCCAGAATCAGAGCGGTAAAGCCATAAGTCGCCAGTGTCCCAACCGGAACAGTACTATTAATATACACACCCATGGTCCCGCGTACATAGCTGGTAAAATACTGTGCAAACAGACGGACAATCGGAGACCATAACAGCGACTGCATAAAGCCGTTGATACACCATACTACAATCATACTGTTTAATGTAGGAGCCAGACTCATGCCAAGGTTACACAGACTGGAACCAATTAAACCCACCATAATCATTTTACGCGGTGCTACATAGTCACCTAAAAATCCACTGAAAATCTGACCAAGGCCATAGGTGATAAACAGACCGGTACCAACCAGCCCTACCATCCCTTTCGAATAACCTTCCGCCACAATAATAGCTGCCATACAGGCCGAATAGTTCATACGCCCGAAATAAGCGAAGAAGTATCCCAGCCAGCAGGTAACAAACAGGGCGACATCCTTTTTCTCAATTTTTTCTGTTGCAGCAGTTGCCAAAGCATTCACACTTCTTTCCTGAAATTCTTTTACAGCAGCATTAGATTCTCTGCTATTCCATGCACCCATGCACAATCAAATCCTGCATATAACGTATATTATATGAATCTTTCCTTGTTCATAGCATTCACATTATGCTCAGGCACATTTCTTCACTTTTGTTCAGCCTATCACAATTCGGTCAGTTTGTAAATTCCCGAATTAAAAATCTTTATACTAGCATTTCCTGTGTTGCAACCTTTATCTGTAACACAAAGAGGCATTCATGTGTTATACTGAACAGAATTGTATACAATTAATCTAAAGAAGGTATATTATGCATTTTCATTTGAATCATTCTGCACATTCGGTATCTCCTCGCAAACGATACTCTGTGCTGGATTTAGTGCGCGGTTTTCTGCTGATCAACATGGCTGCCTATCATTTTTTATATGACTGGGTATACCTTTTTGGCCAAAGCTGCTCTTTTATGCACACCCAATACGCATTTTTCTGGCAGCAGCTGATATGCAGCGGATTTATTCTGCTGGCTGGAAGCTGTTCAACATTAAGCCGTAATCCTGCAAAACACGGGATGCGAATTTTTTTGTGCGGGATGCTGATCACCGTTGTCACCACGATTATCACTCCTGATGAACAGATTCTTTTTGGTATTCTGCATTTCACCGGCCTTGCCTATATGATTACCGCTCTTATGCAGCCGGTAATCTCCAAAACACCTAAACTGTTTTTCTTTCTCGCATCGCTGGGACTGTTTGCATTCACACGCGGTATCTATTACGGCTATCTTGGTTTTTTCCTGTGTGAGCTGTTTACACTGCCAGATACTTTGTACCAATATCCGGGGCTTTTTCTGTTTGGACTGCCCTCTGCCGGATTTTCCTCTGCTGACTATTTTCCACTGATTCCATGGCTGTTTCTATTCTGGACTGGATACACCATTGGCCCTGTCCTGTTTAAAAGCCGCGGGTTCCGTTATGTGCAGCACTGGAATCTGCCGCCTGTTAACTGGATTGGCCGCCATACATTGTTGCTTTATATGCTGCATCAGCCAGTCATTTTCGGCATTCTATGGTTATTCTTTCATTAAAAAACAAGCAATACAAAAAACTGCAACAAAAAGGACTATTACATTACGCTGCCTGCAAACAGTCGTCTATGCAATAGTCCTTTTTCATGATTCTCTTTTTTGTCCCGGACAAAGCGATGAACGCCTCCCTTAATCTTCTGGATAACATACATCTCTTACCATTCCAGATATTCCACTGCCACAGCATCTTCCGATCCGAGCTGCTGCACCAGCTGCGATGCCCGCTCTAAATCGTCTTTATGCACATAAATATGGTATTGTGCCAGAGGCTTCTGGAGCATTTCCTGTTTTCCCTGATGACGAAGTTTTACCTGTCTGCACTGCATTTTAATATGATTCTGCTGAAGCAGTGCCCGTACCCTTAAATAATATTCGGTAGATACCGTCACCAACAATTCTTCCCGGTGCCATACGAACATGTCAAAATCCTCCTTATAGAAGTGTTAAATATTATTTATGTTTTTATTGTACAGCAAAGTATGGCACTGTGCAACTGTTTTCTTCCGATTTTTTATGCATTCCTCCATGTATACAATCTTCGCAGCTATCACAACTCGTGTATCCCATATAAACAGCGGCATAAAAAAACGTCTGCTGCCTTTTTCAGGCAACAGACGCAAACATATTATATTAACCCAGCCGTTGTTTTCCATTGATCAGCGGACGAATTTCGGCTTTACCGGTTTTTCGTCGATACAATACTACGCACAGTGCACCGAAAAACAGCACCAGACTCATCACCTGTGCCATACGCAACGGCCCAAGCATTAAGCTGTCCGTTCTAAAGCTTTCGATTACCACACGGCCCATGGAATACAGCATCAGATAACTCATGGCAATTTCACCGCGACGAACCCACGCCTGCCGTGCCAGCCATAATAAAATCACAAACACCAGCACATTCCAGCAGGATTCATATAAAAAGGTCGGATGACGATATGCTCCATCAATCCACATGGCCCATGGCACCACCGATGGATCCACTTCGTAACCGTAAGCCTCCTGGTTAAAGAAATTCCCCCAGCGGCCAATGGCCTGGCCTAAAATTACAAATGGCGCCATAATGTCAACAAACTGCCAGAACGAAATTTTATAGTGTCTGCAGCCCAGAATAATGGCCAGTACACCGCCAATGAGCCCACCGTGAATCGCCAGCCCTCCATGCCAGATTGCAATAATCTCCCCCGGATTCTGCGCGTAATACGGCCACTGAAAAATTACATAATAGGCACGGGCACCTAATACTGCCCCCACCACAATCATCATAAAAATTGTTAAAAAGTCATCTTCGTCAATACCGGCACGGCCCATCACTTTGCAGCCGCCTACAGCCGCAATCGTCATACCAATGGCAATTAGGAGCCCGTACCAGCGAACCGTAATCGGCCCCAGCGTAAACGCTATCGGATCAATCATTCTGTAAAACCTCCCGGATAAAAGTTCCAGATTATTGTATCATGTTCTATGGCAAATGTCTAATTAGCGATTTCGCATCACAGCTATTTAAGCGACTCGTCCCAATAGCGAGGTGTTAGATCCACTACACTCCATGTAAGCTGAAAAGTAGCTGTATCATCCACAATTTCTGTACCCTCCGGCAATCCTGTAATACCACCCAGATATTTACCCGCAGGAGGCTCTGCTTTCACTGTAAC
>DAISWV010000048.1:0-8167 GCA_036826195.1 Peptococcaceae bacterium
AAAAGGGGCCGCTGTGACTTCATTGTGACAGAGGCTCCTTTTTTGTGTATAGATAGATTGCATCGTTGCTTTCCTTGCTGTTTGTGGTATACTATAAACAGAAGGAGGGTGATTGCATGACAGGTGTTGAAGTTTTACTGGTTACCGATGTGGAAGAATTTGCAGCAATGCCAAAAGAGGAACATCTCCGGTATGAACTGATTGACGGTGCAGTTATGATGTCACCAAGTCCGAGCTTTGAACATCAGCAGATTAGCGGCAATGTACTGGCTCTTTCTAAATCACGTTTAAAAGGCCAGTGCCTGAGTGTATTTGAATACGATTTAAAAGTGGATAATTTAACATTATTGAAACCGGATGTATCGGTATACTGCAGGGAAGATAAGCAGGTGCCGGAAATCGTATTTGAAGTGCTGAGCCCGTCTACCAGGCAGAGAGATATCATGGTGAAGCCAGCCAAATATAAAGCGGCAGGTGTAAAAGAATACTGGATTATTGACCCGGTATCCCGCACGGTGATTGTGCACAGTTTTGTACCAGAGGGAACCGATGAAATTGATATCTATAATATCGACAATACCATTCAGTCGAAAGTGCGACCGGAGTTTCAGGTAGCGGTAAGAGAGATTTTTGATGAAATTGCATAAGCTGTATTTAAGAAGCTGTTATCATGCAGCTTCTTTTTGTTTTACATCTACTCGTTATTATGGTAAACTAAAACTGTAAAACAATGTGACGGGAGATGATGCAATGACACGCGTACAAAAACTGAAACAAATGCTGAATCAGAATATTGCAGCAAGATTGTTTTTATATGCAGCGGCACTGGTTGAGCCTGTAGTAACGCTTGGTACTTTCACAAAATTTGATTTTCCAATAAATCCGTATTATGTACTGTGGATTAGTTTTTATGCCTGTGTACTGTTAATCTGGGCGTGCAATGAAAAAACATTTGAACAGATTGTTAATGTGCTTCTGGTGGGATTAAATGTGAGTATTCTTGCCATATGGTGTTTTGCATCGCTGATGGGTGGCCTTTCCGGTCTGCTTATAACATTTGTGGTGTTAATTACGCCATTTCCGTTGTTAATTCTTCTGAGAAATATGGGAGGATTTCAGGCCGTTTTTGCCTGTTGTGTAGTTGCAGTTGTAATAATAGCAGTTATATTCTGGAAAAAATACAAAGACTGATGACACGTGAGTTTATTCTGATAGCTAAGCGGAGGAGATGATACAATGACACGCGTACAGAAACTGAGAAAGACGATAAATCAAAATCCTGTTGCACGGATTTTGTTATATCTGGCGACTTTGATTCCGATAGTTGTATTGTATTTTAGTTTTGATAAATTTGCTTATTGCCCGATAGAGAAGCTTGATTATCGGGAAATCATGTGGCTTGGTTTTTACGGCTCTGTTATTTTGCTGTGGGCGTGTAATAATAAACTATGGGAATGGATTTTAAACGGTATTTTGGTGACTTTAAATCTGGCACCGATATTGATTTTATTATTTGGAGCTTTTCTTATTGAAGGTTTTTGGGGATTTTTTCTGCTGGCTGGAATGGTTCTGGTTCCGTTCTTTAATTTTGGCGGGGTATTTTCTATATTTGGCGACTGGGACTGGCTGGTTCGCTTTTTAATGTTTCTTGCCATTGCAGGGCTGGTGCTTTATCTGAACGGGGACTGGCAGGAACGATGGAATAAGAAGCAGGATGTAGAATAGATTGACAGGAGGTATTGTTATGGAATGGATAAGTAATCTGAAATATTTTCTGCGTCAGAATAAATTTGCGAAAATTCTGCTATATATCGCTGCTTTACTGGAACCAATGGCGTGGGTAAGTATATTTTACGGTATAGTGTCTTCAAATCCGCTGTTTGCTGTTGTTAATCCGTACTATGTATTGTGGATTAGTTTTTATGCCTGCCTTGTTCTCTGGTGGATTTATGATGAGGGTTCTTTGCAATGGCTAATGAATTATTTAGTGAGTATTTTAAATGTTTTGATTATTTTGGTGTTTGTTTTTGTTGCGCTGATAGGCGGGGCGTTTGATTTATCGATGCTGGTTCTCATAATGATATTTCCGTTTGCATTTCCGCTGGCGATTTTGACAAATAGTCCATTGGTGGTGTTAATTGGCTGTATTCTGATAACTGCGGCTATCGGGTTCTGGAGATATCGAAAAAAATCCGGTGCATTTTAACAGGATAGGCAGTGTTTAAAATTATATAATACATGGTATAAACAGATTATAAAACAAAAACAAGGGGGACATGGTTATGTTACATGAAAAAGTGGTTCAGTTATTAAATCAGCAGGTGAATAAGGAATTCGATTCGGCATATCTGTATCTGGATTTTTCCAACTATTATGAATCGAAAGGTCTGGACGGGTTTGCGAACTGGTACAAAATCCAGGCGCAGGAGGAACGGGATCATGCGATGCTGTTTTATCAGTACCTGCATAACAATGGTGCCCGTGTAGAACTGGAAGCCATTGCAAAACCGGATGTGGCGCTGGAAAGCCCGATGGGTGTTTTACAGGCCGGGCTGGCGCATGAGGAATATGTAACCAGTCTGATTCATCAGATTTATGCGGCGGCGCAGGATGAAAAAGATTTCCGTACCACACAGTTTTTAGACTGGTTTGTAAAAGAACAGGGCGAGGAAGAAAAAAACGCACAGGATTTAATCAGCAAAATGGAACTGTTTGGCAATGACCCAAGAAGTCTGTATCTTCTGAACGATGAATTAAAAACAAGAGTATATGCAGCACCATCTCTGGTACTGTAATACGCAGAAAAAATAAATAAAAAGAGAGGCCGGGATAAGACGAAACTCAAATTCAGGAATCCGAAGCGTATATTTCCCTAAATTCCGACTATAGAAGGACACGGTTTTCTCTGTTCAGGAGCGTGGCGAACATTTATGTTCGACAACGCTGAACAGAGAAAAAGTAGTGTCCTTGTATGGAGGGAGAGGGGAAATGATACTCTTCGGATTCCAGAACGTGTTCCGTTGTAACCCGGCCGTTACTGTTTTATCTGGCCTTACTCAGCAGTTACACAGTTAATCATTTTGCCTTTCTGCGTGATAATCATATCCGGAATACCGGTGCAGCCTATGGTGATAAGCTGTAAATCGGTGCGTTTTGCGACATCGGTTACATCCAGAGGGGCAGATAAACCGCTGCCGTCTAAAAGAAGCAGTGTGCCGTGCTGTGCATCGATAATCTGTGCTAAGGTGTCTTTTGCGTTATCATCAGTCAGCTTGTGATACTGCACGCGGTGCAAGCCATTCTGCAGCTTCTGCAGCACATCCAGTTCGGGATGCTGTGCCAGCATGCTTTCATCTTCTGGAATGGCACTGTTTTCGCCTTCTTCGGCAGAAGTAAAGATTGTCATTTCGCCAAATGCGCGACGCATTAACATGACATCGCCGCCATCGTATAATTCTTCTTCATCCACCAGCAGGCGGCCATCCTGCATAGTGCTTTTTGCAAACCACATAAACTGCTGATGTGCTGCCTGCAATGTCATGCGGCTGATCCCGTCGGCAAAACCGTGCTGTGCCTCATTTTTGCCGAATGCCGGCAGAGAGCGGATAATATTCATAAGGCGTACCGGTAAAGCGGCATCTTCTGATGTGAGATTGACATACTGTGGAAATGTGATGCGGCGCCAGCCGGTGGCAGTTGGTTTTTCGCGGTATTCTAACTGTCGGATAAACATAGAAATCTTCCTTTCTAATCGAATCGAAGCAGCAGATAGAAAAAGTATCTGCCGAATAAAATAAACACGTAGCAATGTACGTGAACGATATACGGTTACGTTATACTATATAACCGTAATGGCTGCAGATTAAACCGAAAAATAGAGCCGGGATACTCAAACCATAGAAAAGTAGTAGGAAAAGTGTGTAAAAAAATTGCACCCTGCAAAACCACAAGGTGCGTAAAAACTTAGTTAGCTCTCTGAACTTTACCGGAACGTAAGCAACGGGTGCATACATTCATTTTCTTTGGTGTACCGTTCACAACAACTCTTACTTTCTGGATGTTAGGCATCCATTTCTTTTTTGTTCTGATATGGGAATGGCTGACCTGCATACCAACGCTGCCGCCTTTACCGCAGATTTCACATTTTCTAGACATACTGTACACCTCCTTCAATGACTTAATCTATCGTCTTCTCTCGAAGTTATCTCGAAATCACTTGTATTATTGTATCAGAAAGGGCAGTTGATTGCAAGAAATATTTTTTCAAAATTACAGGAAAATCAGAGTTTCTTATTATCTGCGCGGAATCTCTGCAGAAAGCCGTTTGCAGAGTGGCCTTGCTATGGTATAATGATGCATCAGAAACAGGGAATAACCAATACGGAGGGATACAGATGACAACTGCCTGGGAAATCAGAACATATGATATCATTGATTCTACCAGCCAGGAGGCGCGGCGCCTGATCAGACAGGGGGCCGGGCATGGACTGGTGGTTCTGGCCAGAACACAGACTGCCGGAAAAGGGCGGCTCGGCCGGGCGTGGGATTCTGCAAAAGACGCAGGCATCTGGTTTTCGGCGGTGCTGGAGCCAAAGGTATCCATGGAGCAGATGAGTCTGTATTCGTTTGTGGCGGCTCTGGCTGCGGCAGAAGGAATCCGTGAGACAACCGGGCTGGCTGTTCAGCTGAAATGGCCTAACGATGTGCTTTATGGCGGCCGAAAGCTTTGCGGTATTCTTCTGGAACTGGTGGCAGAGCGTAATCAGCCGGTGCATATTATTGCAGGAATTGGAATCAATGCCATGCAGCAGCTGACCGATTTTCCGGAAGATGTGCGGCATAAGGCAACCTCTCTTGCGATAGAAACCGGAAAAGCAGCGGATTGTAAGCAGGTGCTGGATGCGGTTCTGCGCTGGCTTTCGGTATATAGTGCACAGCTTGAAACAGAAGGCTTTGCAAAAATTCGGGAACGCTGGCAGGAGCTATCCTGCATTGCCGGAAAGGATGTACAGATTGTGCGGCAGGGCGAAGCGCTGCTTTATGGCACAGCGCTGGGGCTTGCCGATGATGGTGCACTGCTGGTACAGACCGAAACCGGTATTGAGCGGATTATGGCAGGCGATGTATCGCTGCGCGCGGCCGATGGAGGATATGCACTTTAAAATGAAAATCATATATCAAAAAGAAACTACTGTTCAAATATAAAAATCTGTAGTATAATAAAGATTAGCATATTAAATAGATAGGATGTCGATGAAATGTCATTTTTAGTAGAAAAAGAAATCTGTCCAGCCTGCAACGGTGAAAAACAGATTGAATGCTGCAGCTGCAGTGAAGAAGAAGGCGGCTGCACCATGATGGCCTGCCCGTACTGCCAGGGTGCCGGTGTGATTAAACATTACAATATGCCGGTTGTAATGGGGATAATGTGTGTTGCACTGGTTGCGATTATGGCCGTTTTTCTGCTGGTTTAAAAGGTTAAAAAAAGGATAGCCGACAAAAAACAGGGTATCTTAATAAAAGATAACAGGATACATCTGGCGGCCGGATGGGAGTGAATGCAATGAAACGGGTGTTAAACTGGTTTACCGACTTAAAAAAAGAATGTCCGGTCTGTGCGGGCAGCGGAACAATTCCGTGTACCTGCAGCGATAACAACGAGATTACCTGTCCAAATTGCAGCGGCAAAGGGGTAACCACCAGACGGGTAACCGCTTCACAGAAGTTTGAAGTGCCGTGTGACCATCCGCAGTGTGTAAGCGGCAAGGTGGTATGCGGTGTGTGCAATGGCACCGGCAAAACACCGGAGGGCGATGCATGCCCGCATTGCCATGGCAAAGGCCGTGTAAACTGCCCGGTATGCAAAGGGCTTGGCCGAATTGAGCGAGTAAAACAGGAATCGTGGCTGGAACATGACACCTGTCATATCTGCAATGGCAGAGGGCTGGTGGAATGTCCGTACTGCGGCGGAAGCAAAAAACGCACCTGCCCGGACTGCAAAGGCAAAGGCACTGTGCTGAATGTGGGCAAACTTGCCGTAATAGCTGTTCTGGCTGTACTGCTGCTGGCGGTTCCGGTACTGTTTGTAATCGCAGCCGGCATAACGCTTGGCGGTGTGCTGTTTATGCTCTGGAAAGAACATCAGACAAAGCAGCAGGCAAGAGAAGAAGTTCTCTTTGGCGATGACGATGAAGAATAAAAACGACAACTAAAAAAATGGCAGCATAGCAAGGGATGGAAGACCTATCTTCTGCAGGCGGAATCTCCGCAGCAGAAGGCAGGGTTTCTGTCCTTTTTTCTATATGTACGTGTGTGAGAGAGGTTTGTATTGCTATAATAGACAGAATTCGCATAAGTTGCGGCAATTGATATTCATAAAAAAATAATTGTGCGTAACATTTATCTTTCTATGGGAAAATAGTTGACCTAATTCTGCACAGCGTGTAAAATATAGAAAGTATAAGATGCTTTTGATATACGCATATTAGAAAATATTTTGATAAAGTGAAAATCAGAAGAGGAGCGCGTTATGGATACTAAAATCAGAAAAGATCTGGATAAAATCGGCTTAAAAAATCTGGGGGCAATTAAACACAACCTGACACCTGCACTGCTGGTGGAAGAAGCTTTCAACAACGGCGAAGGCGTATTCACCGATACAGGTGCATTCCGTGTAGAAACCGGCAAATTTACCGGCCGTTCTCCAAAAGATCGTTTCATTGTAAAACGCAGAAGCATTGAAAAAGAAATCGCATGGGGCAGCGTAAATATGCCAATCGAGCCAGACGTGTTTGAACGCCTGTATGATAAAGTAATGGCTTATCTGGAAGGCAAAGATGTATACGTATTTGATGGCCTGGCAGGTGCAGATGTACAGTATCAGATGCAGACCCGTATTGTAAACGAATACGCACATCAGAATCTGTTCATGCATCAGCTGCTGGTTCGTCCAACCAAAGAAAAAATTGCATGCTACGTGCCGGATATCAACATGATTTGTGCACCGGGCTTTAAATGCAATCCGGAAGAAGACGGCGTAAACTCCGATGCAGCGATTATTCTGGATTTAGAAAAACGCATCATCCTGATTGTAGGCAGCAGCTACTGCGGCGAAATGAAAAAATCCGTATTCTCCGCAATGAACTACTTCCTGCCAAAACAGAATGTATTATCGATGCACTGCTCTGCCAATATGGATCCAGAGAGCGGTGATGTAGCACTGTTCTTCGGGCTGTCCGGCACAGGGAAAACCACTCTGTCCGCAGACCCTGCACGTATGTTAATCGGTGATGACGAGCACGGCTGGTCCAACTCCGGTGTATTTAACATCGAAGGCGGCTGCTATGCAAAAGCAATCCGTTTAAACAGAGAACAGGAACCGGAAATTTTCGATGCGGTTAAATTCGGCTCTGTAGTAGAAAACGTACAGTTCTACCCAGGTACCCGTAAAGTAGATTACAACGATGGTTCCTTAACCGAAAACACCCGTGCCGCTTATCCGGTAGATTATATTCCAAACGCACAGCTGAACGGCCGCGGCGGTATTCCAAAAACCGTTATCTTCCTGACAGCTGACGCATTCGGCGTACTGCCTCCAATTTCCAAGCTGAACACTCTGCAGGCAATGTATCATCTGCTGAGCGGCTACACCAGCAAACTGGCAGGTACCGAACGCGGCGTAACCGAACCGCAGGCTACCTTCTCCACCTGCTTCGGCGAACCATTCCTGCCGTTAGACCCAATGGTTTACGCAAAAATGCTGGCAGAAAAAATCGAAAAATACAATGTAAACGTATACCTGGTTAACACAGGCTGGGTTGGCGGCCCATACGGCATCGGCAACCGCATTAAACTGTCCTACACCAGAGCACTGGTTACCGCAGCATTAAACGGCGAGCTGGCAAAAGTGGAATACGAACAGCATCCAGTATTTAAAGTTTCCATGCCAAAATCCTGCCCTGGCGTAGACGCAGAAATTCTGAACCCTATGAACCTGTGGTTCGATAAAGATGCCTACATGAAACAGGCAAAAATGCTGGGCGGCAAATTTATTGAAAACTTCAAACGTTTTGAATCCGCTCCAAACTTCGTAGTACAGGCCGGCCCCGTTATCGACTAGTAATAGCGTACAAACCTCCTGCTGAACAATCAGCAGGAGGTTTTTTGT
>DAISWV010000049.1:0-8113 GCA_036826195.1 Peptococcaceae bacterium
CGAATGCACTGGCTTCCATCTGGAAATTAATCAGCCGTGCAAATAAATACATCGATGAAACCGCTCCATGGGTTCTGGCAAAAGATGAAAACAAAAAAGCGGAACTGGGCACTGTACTGTACAATCTAATGGAATGCATCCGCATCAGCACCATTCTGCTGACACCATTTATGCCGCTGGTTCCTGGCAAAGTTGCCGAACAGACCGGGCAGCAGCTGGAAGGCCGCACCTGGGCAGACGGCTGCACCTGGGGCAATGTGGAAACCGGCGTAAAAGTATGCAAAAAAGATGCCATCTTCCCTCGTATTGACCCAAAAACTCTGGATCTGCCAAAAGAAGAAGCCAAAGCAGAAAAACCAGCCAAAGAATCCAAAAAAGAAGTAAAACAGGAAGCGAAAAAAGAAGAAGCACCTGCTTCGGAAGGTAAAGCGGAAATCACTTACGATGACTTTGCCAAACTGGATTTACGCGTAGTAGAAGTTCTGGAATGCAGCAAAGTGGAAAAAGCCGATAAACTGCTGCAGTTTAAATTAAAAATGGGCGACGAAATCCGCACAGTTGTTTCCGGTATCGCAAAATTCTACGAAAACCCGGAAGCGTTAATCGGTAAAAAATTAGTGCTGGTAGCAAACCTGGCACCGAAAAAAATCCGCGGCATTGTATCCCACGGGATGCTGTTATCCGCAGCGACAGATGATGATTCCCTGCTGCAGGTATTACAGGTAACCCACGAAGATATTCCGTCCGGTTCCACCGTTTGCTAGGTTTCAGGTGTCATGATGATGAATTTATTTGATACACACGCACACATTCTGGATGACCAGTTTAACGATGACCGCGACCAGGTCATCCGGAATATTTACGATAACATGGCTCTGGTGGTAAACATCGGCTGCAATCTGGACGACTGCCCGCGCACGGTGGCGCTGGCCGAACAGTACGATAAATTATATGCGGCCGTAGGTCTTCACCCGGAAGATGTAAAAACCTACACCCCGGAAGGCTGGGATATGATCTGCAAACTGGCCGAACATCCAAAAGTAGTGGGTATCGGGGAAACCGGCCTGGATTACTACTGGGATACCTCCACCAAAGATGCACAGAAAGTTTTGTTTCAGCAGCATATTGATCTTGCCTGCCAGCTGAAAAAGCCTCTGGTCATTCACGACCGGGAAGCTCACGGCGATACACTGGATATTTTAAAAAACAGCAATGCCCGTAAAGTGGGCGGTATTCTGCATGCCTTTTCCGGCAGCGTGGAAATGGCGCAGGAAGTCATCAAAATGGGCTTTTACATTGGCCTGGGCGGCCCTGTCACATTCAAAAACGCACGCAAAACGGTAGAAGTGGCCGCTGCAATTCCGCTGGATTATCTGGTAATTGAAACCGACTGCCCGTACATGGCACCGGTTCCATTTCGCGGCAAACGCAACGAACCAATGCTGGTGCAGCACACCGCCGCCAAAATTGCCGAAATCCGCGGCATGAGCGTAGAAGAACTGGTAGAAGCAACCTATCAGAACGGCAAACGCATTTACGGAATAAAATAAACACATACAAAAACAGGTTACTGCGGCGGATATTCCATGCAGTAACCTGTTTTCTGTTTTGTTATGCGGTTTTTTACAGTACAACGCCCAGATATTCCAGACCGTCTTCCAGGAATTTATGCAGCGGGCGTTTGCCGGTTAAATAATATACGGCTGCCAGCTGGTCCGGATGGTGATGATAGCGTTCCTGCTGCAGTTCCAGATAGTTTTCTTCCGGTGTTAAGCCCTCTTTGCGTTTTTCGTCGTTGCGGCCTAACAGCATCAGCACTTCCAGAACTTCTACCACTTCGCGCTCTACGGTCAGCAGATATTCGTTCAGTGTTTTTTCTTCCGGCAGATAAACGCCCCATTTTTTTGGACCGTTTTCAGCCTCATAGGCAATACGTGCTTCTTCGCGTTCTTTCGCTAAGCGAATGGTTTCTAAAATGGTATCTTTCTGTTCTGCAAACATATGCATTCTCCTTTATCTTTACGCTGTTACACAGCGTCCTGTTTCAGTACTTCGCCTGGAATTCCGCCGGGCTGAACGTCCGGACTGCCGCCGGTATCAGCTGGCTGGGAAACTTCGCCGCTATTCTGGCTGGTATTCTGCTCCGGTACAGGTTCCTGCCCCTGCAGTACTTCGCCCGGAATTCCGCCAGGCTGCATACCCGGCTGTGCTTCACTGTTACCGCCAGATGGATTATCTGTTTCGGAAGGAATCTGCGGGTTCTCCTGAGAAGGATTATCGGTGATATCGCCGCCAAAACCGCTCTCGCCTTCGCCAGATGGATTTTCTACCGGATTTCCATTTTCGTCCAGAATCACAACTTCACCATTTTCCAGCTGTTCCTGCATAGCATCTTCCTGCTGGCGTTCTTCTTCTGTCAGATTTTCACGCCGCGCAGCTTCTTTCTGGCGAATAGCCGCTAAATCCACAACATTCAGGTTTGTAATCGGTTTTTCATTTGGATTAAAGTGTTCATTTACAACTTCCAGAATTCCAGCTTCATATGGTAAATAATACGATAAACCACCTACATACTGCGCTTCACCAGGCAGAATAAACATGTTGAAATCGTTTTCCATATCGATGTCCAGGACTTCTTTCCCAAACCAGATTAACTCCCCGTTGGATAAGTCCGTGTCCATGTTATCCAGTACAATATCAATCAGTTTCGGCATTTTGGTTACCGTTGACGGTGTTGCCACCTGGTTCACCAGAGCCTCAATAAACAGCTGCTGGGCTTTTACACGGCCAATATCCCCTTCGGCATAACCGCTGCGGTAGCGGACAAACCCGATGGCCTGCTCCCCGTTTAAGGTCTGCAGCCCTTTGTTGATATGAATATGAAGATTCTGATACGGGTCATCATAATTCATATTGCGCGGCACATCAATGGTTACGCCGCCGATGGCATCAATTAATTCTTCAAATGCCTTGAGGTTCACAACCACATAGTTGTCTACCTCAAACCCCATCAGATCCGATACTTCGTCTTTTAATTTTTTTACATTGCCCTTGCCGTTTTTCGCTCCAATGGAATATGCCGCATTGATTTTTTTAACATTGCGGTTCACATTGGACATGGTATCACGCGGAATACTCATTACACTGGCGCGATTATTAATGCTGTCAAGCGATGCCACCAGAATGGTGTCGGTATTTAAACCTACTTTATCGGTACCGACTACCAGAACGCTGTAGATGCCATCTGCCCGGCCGTTGTCATCATCTGAATTACCGCTGATAATATTATCAATTACTGCCGGCGGTTTTACATTGGTAAATGCCATCACAGCAGCACTTGCTACTAAAATCAGCACAACCATCAGACTGATAATACCGATTTTTTTCCAGTTTATTTTTCCTGTTTTTTTATGTTTTGTATGTTTTTCAGAGCGGGTATGCCCGCTTGTCTCTTTTTTGGGTTCCAATGTTCAACGCTCCTTCTGCACAGTTATTTCTGCTCTGCTGTCTCTGTTTTCTGTTTCAGGCACGCAGATTCCTGTTTATTAGACGTTCATTGCACTAAAAAAGTTTTCAGTTCGGCAAGATACCGTTCCCGATTTATCTGAATACGCTCCAGCACCACTGCATCCACCGGAGCCACAATCTGTTCCAGCATATGGAGGACCTCATCCGCTGTCAGCGTAATAAAATCTTTTTTCTGCAGCTCTTTTGCCAGTTTATCAGCCATGGCACCCAGCATTTCCAGCGTTACCGGACAGTCAACAGCCAGAATGGTCAGCCAGCCTGCCGCTTTTACCTGAATCTCGTTATAAACATACATGGCATAATATCTGCCATCTTCATCATTCAGCAGTATGGCTCTTAAAATATGCTGCACATCGCCCGGGGTCAGATTTTTTCCGCTGTAATGTTCGATGATATACTGCATAGCCACCGACATAAATGTCTGCGCTTTCAGCACATCCTCCTGTTCGATCACCTTGAACATCCGATAAATCGGCTCCATCAGCTTCGCTTCCCGATATCGCACTACCTGTTCATCCATGTACTATTTTCTCTCCTTCATGACTTCAATTTCCCGAATAAAAGTCTGAACATCACTGAAATCTTTATACACAGATGCAAAACGCACATATGCAACCTCATCCATCTGCATCAGTTTGTGCATAATACATTCCCCGATTTCGCTGGCAGGCACTTCGGTATACTGATTTTTTAATTCTTTTTCTACATCCAGAATCATCTGATTCAGCTGTTCGATGCTGATTGGCCGTTTTTCACAGGCTTTGGCAAGCCCCTTCAACAGCTTGGATCCATCAAACAGTTCCCGACGACCGCTTTTTTTGATTACCACCAGCGGCTTATCTTCGATTTTTTCATACGTAACAAACCGCTTGCTGCATTGTATGCATTCCCGTTTGCGACGAATTGAATTTTCCTCTTCAATCCATCTTGTATCTAAAACTTTACTGTCACCCTGACAAACCGGACACTGCATAATGATTGCCCCCTTCAAAAGATGTCTGTAAATCTCTGCGTTATCTGGTTGTGCTGCCGAATCCGCCATTGCGAACGGCAGTTACATCATCATCCATGGTAATACCGAACGGCATAAAAATCCCCTGCATAAAACCCTGTCCAGCTTCTACGGTCAGTGTTCTGCCTTCTTTGCTGTCATTGGTAATTTTTGCAAAGATATGCCCTTCGTTATCCGAATAAAAATAGTCACTGTCAATAATACCAACGGTATTGTTCAGCTGAAGACGGAACTTAAATCCCAGACCGCTGCGCGGATAACACATCAGTACCCAGCCTTCACCGATTTCTGCCCGAACCCCGGTTGGAATTTTTATGGTTTCCCCCGGCGCCAGCGAAAATGTTAACGGGCTAAAGAAATCATACCCGGCGGAACCGGCTGTGGCACGTGCCGGAAGCTTGAGATTATCATATACATTCTGTTCCGCAGGCTGTCCAAACGTATCTTGCCAGCTTTCCTGAAACTGTTCGAAACTTACTTTATGAAATTTTGCGATTCTCTGCATCTCAACACCTCTATTGCTGTAAAAAGTGTATGTTAAATAAATTATATTTTACCACATTTCGCGGACAAGGTACATAGATTCACACAAAAAAACCTTCAGCCAGATAAGTTCGTTTTCCAGCTGAAGGTTTTACGTATTTTGTTTATTCGCTCCAGAGCACTATCTGGCCGAGCCGCAGCGTTTCTTTTACATTAATCACACGCTGGTTGGAACTGCCGCGCCAGTGCAGCTTTACATCCAGCTTGTCTATCTGAAACGGTCCATCTACCAGTACATCTACATCCGCAATGTACGGCAGATTTTTTACTGCATCCCATACAAAACCGGTATAAAGCCAGATTGTTTTCTGTGGAAATCTGTCCCGGATTTCGCCAATTAAGGCTGCCACTTCTGCGCGATTATCCGGATGCAGCGGGTCACCGCCGCTAAAGGTAATTCCGGAAATATAATCTTTCTGCAGTTCTGCAAAAATTTCTTCATGGGCAGCTTCATCAAACGGAATTCCACCTTCAATATCCCAGGTAATCGGATTCTGACACTGTTCACACTGATGGGTACATCCTGCCACCCAGAGCACTACCCGCAGCCCGTCACCATTCAGCATATCATCATGGGTAATGTTGTGATACCGCATTACATACTCTTCCTTTCTGAAATTTCCACCATTTTTGCATCATTCAGACGTGTATCGCCTTTTACGCGGGAATACGACAGATATCCGTTCATACGCTCAATTTTTGTCAGATTGCGGCTGCCGCATTTCGGGCATACATCCATCTCCAGTTCCTGATGGCCGCAGTCATCGCAATAAGCCAGCGATAAATTTACCCCTTCATAAAAGCCCATATCCATAGCGCGACGCACCAGAGTTTTCAGCGCTTCCATATTGTAATCAATCGGATACTTTACGTACTGGATTTTGCCGCCGTTGCACAGTTCCCAGAACCGATATTCCAGATTTTGCTTTTCAATCGGTGTAATATCTTCCGATACATGGCAGTGGAAACTGTTGCTTACATAGGCATGGTCTGAAACATTTTCTATAATCCCGAATTTCGCACGGAACTGCTGTACCTGCAGCCCGGTCAGCGATTCTGCCGGTGTGCCATAAATAGCGTACAGGTTGCCGTCTTCTTCTTTAAACTCGTTAATTTTTTTATTGATATACTCCAGTACCTCTAACGCAAAAGCACCGTCTTCTACCAGAGATTTTTTATTGTAGAGCTGCTGCAGTTCATTCAGGGCTGTAATACCAAACGATGCTGTCGCAGTTTTTAAAAGCGGTTTGATTTTATCATGAATGTTCAGATGACCGCCGTAAAAGCCGCCTTCACAATAAGCCAGCGGATTGGTAGAAGCCCGCATTTCGCCCAGATAATCATACGTGCGAATATGCAGTTTGCGAATCAGATTTAAATAATAATCCAGAACTTCGTAAAAATCACGGCTTTCCTGACGGGATTTTGCCAGAATCATCGGCAGATGCAGGCTGATGGCCCCGATGTTAAAGCGGCCGACAAATACCGGCTGGTCCTCTTCATCAGCCGGGTGCATCCCGCCTCGTTCATACCATGGAGACAGAAACGCACGACAGCCCATCGGACTGATAATTTTTCCGTATTTTTTATAAATACCGGCTACATAACCTTCCCCTGTCAGGCTCAACCAGTCTGGATACATAGTTTTGCTGGAGCATAAAATGCCTGCTTCAAATACATCCTCGCAGCATTTTCCCTGCCCGTGCAGTTCTTTATCATAGAGGAACACAATTTTAGGGAACAGTACAGGTTTTTTGAATCCGGCTTTCCCCTGACCGCCGCGGCGCACTTCAAACATAGTAATCGATGCCATCTTTGCGAAACGACCTGTCCCGGTACCAGTTGTTACCGTAATAAACGGATAATCCCCACGGCTGGAACCGACGGTATTAAATTTGTATTCCCAGCCCTGAAAGCCCTGACGAAACTCATATTCAATATTCTTTAATGCTTCTGCTTCCGCCCGTTCCTGGCTTAAACCCAGCTCCAGATATTTTTCCACGTCTTTTTTATAGCTTAATTCCGCATACGGTTCCAGAATCAGATCCACGCTAGGAATTGTAAAACCGCCATACTGCTGGCTGGCTGCACTTAACACAATATCGCCGATAACGTCAAAAGCAACATTCAGGCTCTTTGGCTCATTGTACCAGAGATTGCCCATCTCAAAGCCGCCTTTTAATACATTCTGTACATCAAACAGACAGCAGTTCATGGTATCGCGGCGTGCAGACATATCATGAATATAAATATACCCTTCACGGCAGGCCTGCAATTCTTCGGTTGTCAGAAAAAATTTCTGATACAGCTCTTTATTCAGCTGATTAAAAATCAGGCTTCGTTTCGTTGATACCAGGGCACTGTCGGTATTGCTGTTTTCTTTATCGCCAATATACATAATCGACTGGCTTTTTTTATAGACCTCATCCAGCATATGAACAAAGTCCTGTTTGTAATTTCGATAATCACGATAGCTTTTAGCCACCAGAGGATTGGTATTATCCAGTGCACTCTCTACAATATTATGCATCTCACTGATTGGCACTTCTTTCGTTGTGCGGGAACGCACTTTGGCTTCTACAAATCCAGATATAAAATTTAAATCAGACTCTGTAAACTCTACCATCGCACGATATGCCGATTTATTTACAGCTTTAGTCACTTTCGAAACATCAAATGCTTCTCTGGTGCCATCCTTTTTGATTACGTAATACCCTTCCATATGCCCGTCCTCCCTTTATCCATAACAGCAAGCCCGCTGCACTATAAATCATCCATCAAACATCTACGCAATAAACTAAATATAGTATAATTTCCCACTTTCACAAAAGGAATCTCACTAGATATAGTTCGTTTTATTACTATACCACAGCCATTCTCAAATGGAAAGACCTTTCCTGGTATCTGGTTATAGTCTTTTTCTATACATGAAAAATTCCTCTTAACCAGCTTTTTATTATATACCCGTAATCTAAGTGTTGTTATCCGGTATTTTTAAGTTTTTCACAAAATATAACCCTGACTATATTA
>DAISWV010000050.1:0-8057 GCA_036826195.1 Peptococcaceae bacterium
CACCTTGCAAACCTTAACATCGGTGCTGATTTTTTTTACCAGCCCCAATAAAGTTTTCCCCGGCCCCACTTCAATAAAGCAGTCAAACCCGTCTGCTATCATCTGTTCAATGGTTTTTACCCACTGAACCGGATGGTTCACCTGGCTTGCAGCCAGCTCTTTTGCAGTATCTCTGGTGTAAGGCTGCGCTGTGCGGTTGGCATATACCGGCAGACGGCCTGCTTTAAACGTAAGGGATTCTGTCCGTTTTGCCATTTTTTCTGCAGCCGCGTCCATATAAGGGCTGTGAAACGCACCGCTTACTGCCAGAGGAACGGCTTTGCCGCCTGCTTCCTTTACCGCTGCAGCAAATTCCTTCAGCTGCTCTGTATTACCGGCTACTGCAGTCTGTTCCGGGCTGTTGTAGTTTACCGGAAACACATCGGTAAAGCGTTCCGCCAGACGGTTCACCGCATCGGCATCCAGTTTCAAAACTGCCTGCATGCCGCCCGGATTTGCTTCTGCGGCGTGATGCATCACTTCTGCACGATAACATACCAGCTGAAAGGCTTCTTCCAGGCTAAGCAGCTCTGCAAAGGCCAGCGCAGGAATCTCGCCTAGCGAAAAGCCCGCTGCAGCCTCAATAAAAATGCCCTGCGCCTCCACTGCTTTTGCGATAGCATAATCCACTGCAAACATACACGGCTGTGTATTTGCCGTGACAGCAAGCTCTTCTTTTGTGCCGGAAAAGCACTGGGCCATTGTTCCGGGACGCAGCTGCTCCATAAATTCAAAGGCCGCATTCGCTTCCGGGCTGTGCAGGTAAATATCCCTGCCCATGCCGGGATACTGACTGCCCTGGCCTGCAAACAGCAACGCTATTTTACCCATGGGCATCCTCCTTTGAGAATTGCTTCTGTCTGATGCATGATGGAATCGATAATCTCTGCCGCAGTGCGTTCTTCCTGAATCATACCGGCAATCTGACCGCACATAAAGGAGCCGTTTAAATCGCCCTCCACAGCGGCTCTGCGCAGGCTCCCTGCACCGAACTGCTCCAGTGCTTCATCGCTTACGGTGCTGTCCCATTCCATTTTGGCATAGTCGCGGGCAAACTGGTTTTTTAACACACGCACCGGATGGCCGCTGCGGCGGCCGGTTGTCATAGTGTCAATATCTTTGGCTTTCAGCACCCGTTCTTTATAGGCCGGATGCACATTGCACTCTTTCGCTACTAAAAAGGCGGTGCCCATCTGCACACCGGCTGCGCCAAGCGCAAAGGCTGCACACATACCGCGGCCATCGGCAATGCCGCCGGCTGCAAGAACCGGTATATCCACTGCATCACATACCTGCGGAACCAGCACCATAGTGGTTAATTCGCCTACGTGTCCGCCCGATTCACCGCCTTCTGCAATAACCGCGCTGGCTCCATTGCGGGCCATCAGTTTTGCCAGCCCGGTGGATGCCACAACCGGAATCACCTTAATGCCGGCCGCAAGCCAGGCCTTCATATATTTAGAAGGGTTGCCGGCACCGGTTGTTACGACCGGCACCTGTTCCTCCATAACAATTTGCGCCACATCCTCCGCATGAGGGCTGGCCAGCATAATGTTTACACCAAATGGCTTATCGGTCAATGATTTTGCCTGGCGAATCTGTTCACGCACCCAGTCGCCGCCGGCATTCATGGCGGAGATAATCCCCAGGCCTCCGGCGTTGGATACAGCTGCGGCAAGCTTTGCATCCGCAATCCAGGCCATACCGCCCTGTAAAATCGGATAACGGATTCCAAGCAGCTCGCAGACTGGTGTATCAATCATTCTCTGTCACCTGCTTTCTTTCGAAGTACGATTTTGCAGCAAAAGCGCATTATTTTAAAGCGTCGATTGCTTTTACAACATCGCCTACGGTCTGCATGGTTTCGTCCATTTCCAGGGAAACGCCGAAGGCATCCTCTACACTCATAACCAGTTCCACGGTATCCAGAGAATCTAAGCCCAGGTCATTCCAGGTGCTTGTTTCAGCAATATTTGCCGCGTCTAAATCTTTCGCGTCTACCAGGATTTCTACAACTTTGTTAAATGTACTCATGATTGATTTCCTCCTAAGGCTGTCAGTACTGTCTGACAGGTTTCTATTTGATTTGCTTTTATCGCTGCAGATTCTCTGCAGTGCTATCGGCTCCAGCGCAGAATGCATGCGCCGGTGGTAAGGCCTCCGCCAAAGGCGGTAAAAGCCAGTAAATCGTTCTTTTTCAGTTTTCCTTCCCGGCTGGCTTCATCCAGCAGGATGGCTACACAGGCCGCCGATGTATTTCCTCTGACGGCAATATTGGTCAGGCATTTCTCTTTTGGCAGCTTCAGCCGGCTGATGGCCGAATCCAGTATGCGTATATTGGCCTGATGAGGGATCAGCCAGGCAATATCCTCTTTCGTAAGCCCGGCTTCATCCAGCACCTGCTCCACAGTCTGCACCATAGAGGTTACCGCAAAGCGAAAAACCTCCTGCCCATCCATTTGCAGATATCCGGTTTCAGCCGGTTCGGCAGACGGTTGTGTCTGCATTGAGCGAAACGGGCTGTTTCCCCAGCCGTTTTCTGCATATAGCGATGTGATATTGCCCTTTGCGCCAGTCTGAATAGCCAGCAGGTCATCACCTTTTCCCAGTACGGCTGCACCGGCTCCATCGCCAAACAGTACGCAGGTAGCGCGATCCTCCCAGTCAACAAGACGGCTCATAGCTTCTGCCGCAACAACCAGAATCTTCATGTCCGGCTTCCGGGCAAAATATCCTGCCGCCACATCCAGTGCATAGATAAAGCCTGTGCAGGCCGCATTGACATCAAATGCCGCGCAGCTTGCCCCAAGCTTCATCTGCAGAATGCAGGCCAGTGAGGGCGTTGTGTAATCCGCACTCATTGTGGCACAGATAATCAGATCCAGCTCTTTAGCAGAGCAGCTGCAATCCGCAAGCGCGTTTCTGGCAGCCTGATATGCCAGGTCGCTGATGAATTCATCGGAACAGACTCTGCGTTCGGAGATACCAGTGCGGGTACGAATCCACTCATCACTGGTATCCACTATTTGCGTCAGCTCCTCATTGGTAACCGTACGAGACGGCAATGCACTTCCTGTGCCTAATATACTGAAACTCATGTTTCCTCCCATGGCTCCAGCTTGCGATGGAAGAACCGGTTCAGGTTCTCCATTGCTTTCAGCAGAACCTCTTTTTCCTCTTCTGTCATTTCCGCGCTGACATTGCGCACCATATTTTCGTGGAAGTACAAATGCCCGGCATTGACCTTCCGCCCCATTTTTGTCAGCTTCACAAAAACCTGGCGTCCATCCTGTTCATGCCGTACTTTTTCCACATAGCCCTTTTTCACCAGCTTATTAACGGCAATGGTCACCGACGACAGTGTGATGTGCTGATCGGCTGCCAGTTCACTGATGGTACGGCCGTTTTCCTCTTTGGATACAGCCTCCAGCATATGCATTTCGCTGATGGAAAGGTCTCCACCGGCTACACGGTTGGCTGCCTGCTCCTCGATACGAAGAATCGACCAGAACGCATCGGTCAGTAAATCATTCAGTTCCTGAGAAAACGCATCCATAAACTGCTCCCTCCATTATTACAAACTTTATGGTCAAGTAATTACTTAGTTTGTCAAAGTAATTATATACGCAGATAGTTAGTTTGTCAAACTATTTCTTATCATGTTATCTAGTTTTTATTATCATATTAAAAGATTGCATAAAACATTAACGGTATCCGCAATAAAGACGCGCAGACAAAAAAGGCCGATGCAGAATATATCTGCACCGGCCTTAACACTGCCTGATTATACAGTCATGATTTCTTTTTCTTTGTTGTCGATTACTTTATCAACTTCAGCGATGAATTTGTCAGTCATTTTCTGGATATCATCCTGAGCACCTTTGCTTTCATCTTCCGTGATCTCTTTGGATTTTTCCAGACCTTTCAGTTCATCATTCCCGTCACGACGGATGTTACGAACGCTGACTTTTGCGTCTTCGCCTTTTTTCTTAACGCGTTTCACCAGATCTTTTCTGTTATCCTGAGTCAGCTGAGGCATAACCAGACGGATTACAGTACCATCGCTGGTAGGTGTGATGCCTAAATCAGACTTCATGATAGCTTTTTCAATTGCAGCGATTGCAGATTTGTCCCATGGCTGAATAGCCAGCATTCTTGGCTCTGGAACAGAAATGTTTGCCAGCTGATTGATTGGTGTCAGTGCACCGTAGTATTCAACCTGAATACGGTCCAGCAGAGATGGAGATGCAATACCGGTACGAATAGTTGCCATATCGCTTCTCAGTACGCCCAGAGTTTTGGTCATTCTTTCTTCTACGTCTGCTTTAATTGTGTTAATCATTTGAGTTACCTCCCAACATAGGTTCCGATTGTTTCGCCCATAGCGGCGCGTTTCATATTGCCCGGTGTCATCATATCAAATACGATCAGCGGAATGTTATTATCCATGCACAGACTGATAGCGGTAGAGTCCATAACTTTTAACCCCTGGTTCAGCACATCGATATATTTCAGCGTATCGAATTTTACTGCATCCGGATTTTTCTTTGGATCATCACTGTATACACCGTCTACTTTTTTGGCCATCAGAATTGCGTCAACGCCCATTTCAGCCGCACGCAGCGCTGCTGTTGTATCGGTAGAGAAGTAAGGGTTCCCGGTACCTGCACCGAAAATAACAACTCTGCCTTTTTCCAGATGGCGGATTGCTCTACGTTTGATATAAGGTTCTGCAACTTCACGCATTTCAATCGCGGTCATAACACGAGTTTCCATGCCGGCTGCCTCCAGCGCATCCTGCAGAGCCAGAGAGTTGATAACGGTTGCCAGCATACCCATATAGTCCGCAGTTGCACGGTCAATACCACGTTTTGCGCCCGCAACACCTCGCCAGATATTGCCGCCGCCCACAACAATAGCCACTTCTACGCCAGCCTGAGTCAGTTCTAAAATCTGCTGAGCCATGGAGCTTAATACATTAGCTTCCAGACCGTAACCGACTTCGCCGCTTAAAGCCTCACCGCTTAATTTTAAAATGACGCGTTTGTATTTTGGTTGATCCATTCTGTTGCCTCCTATTGTGCCTGTCCCTCGACGGAACAGT
This sequence comes from Peptococcaceae bacterium, assembly GCA_036826195.1. Classification (GTDB taxonomy): domain Bacteria; phylum Bacillota; class Peptococcia; order Peptococcales; family Peptococcaceae; genus UBA7185. The sequence continues at coordinate 5,144 of DAISWV010000050.1, forward strand.
TTTATGATAAGAACATTATAACTATATATTATATCATAAATAAAGAGAACACAAGGGTGTTCTCTTTAAAATTTTCAATATGACTGGCAGGAATTAGCCTTTGATCTGTGCAGCAACTTCAGCAGCAAAGTCTTCGTTTTTCTTTTCCAGACCTTCGCCCATTTCGAAACGTACGAAACGAACAACTTCTGCGTTTGCTTTTTTCAGCAGTTTGCTTACAGCTTCACCATCATCGCTCTTAATGAACGCCTGGTCAACTAAGCATACTTCTTTGTAGTATTTTTCGATACGACCAACAACCATTTTTTCGATGATGTTGTCTGGTTTACCTTCGTTACGAGCCTGTTCGGTCAGAATCTGTTTTTCGTGTTCCAGTTCGGAAGTTGGAACTTCTGTACGATCCAGGTAAGCTGGGTTCGCAGCTGCAACCTGCATAGCGATATCTCTAGCCAGAGCAGCGTCGCCGCCTTTCAGTTCTACCATTGTAACGATTTTACCGCCAGCATGGCTATAGGAAGCTACGATACCTTCTGCTTCGTATAAAGCGAAACGACGCAGGGAGATATTTTCACCGATTTTAGCAACTTTTTCTGTGATTAATGCAGAAACAGCCTGACCATTCAGTTCGGAAGCCAGTAATGCATCGTTGTCAGCTGGTTTTGTAGCAGCAACGTGAGCAGCGATGTCGTTTACTAATGCTTTGAATTCATCTGTTTTTGCAACGAAGTCTGTTTCGCAGTTGATTTCTACGATAACGCCTGTTTTAGCGTCTTCGGAGATGTAGGAACCTACCAGACCTTCAGCAGCGATACGGCCAGCTTTTTTCGCAGCGGAAGCCAGACCTTTTTCGCGTAAGAAGTCTACTGCTTTATCCATGTCGCCATCGCATTCTGTTAATGCTTTTTTGCAGTCCATCATGCCAGCGCCTGTCATTTCTCTTAATTCTTTAACCTGTGCAGCTGTAATTGCCATTTTGAGCAACCTCCAAATATCATTTTAATGTCTTCATAAAGACGTTATAAAAGGATAGGGTAACCTGTTGCGGTTACCCTATGAAAATGTCTGTATATAAGATTATTCTTGTACTTCTACTGCTTCTTCTACAACAGCTTCTTCTGCAGCTTCAGCATTGCTTTCGCCCTGTTTAGCTTCCAGAACAGCGTCAGAGATTACAGATGCCAGTAATTTTACGGCTCTGATTGCATCGTCGTTACCAGGAATAACGTAATCTACATCATCAGGGTCACAGTTGGTATCTACGATAGCAACAACTGGAATACCTAATTTTTTAGCTTCGGTAACAGCAATTTTTTCTTTTCTTGGGTCGATTACGAACAGTGCGCCTGGCAGGCTTGGCATATCTTTAATACCGCCCAGGAAGCGTTCCAGTTTTTCTTTTTCGCCCAGTAATTTGAATTTTTCTTTTTTGGTCAGCAGATCCAGTGTGCCTTCTGCTTCCATTACTTCTAATTTTCTCAGACGAGCGATACGTTTTTCGATTGTCTGATAGTTGGTCAGCATACCGCCTAACCATCTTTCGTTTACGAAGTACTGTTCACATCTCAGAGCTTCTTCTTTGATTGTTTCCTGAGCCTGTTTTTTAGTACCTACGAACAGGATTGGTTTGCCTTCTGCTGCTACTTCACGAACGAAGTCGTAAGCTTCAACAACTTTTTTTACTGTTTTCTGCAGGTCGATAATGTAGATACCGTTTCTTTCTGCAAAAATGTATGGAGCCATTTTAGGGTTCCAGCGTCTTGTTTGATGACCAAAATGTACACCAGCCTCTAATAACTGTTTCATAGAGATTACTGCCATTTTAAACATCTCCTCTCATAAATTAGATTTTTATTGTTGCATTCCTCCGCCGGCGTCATCTCCTGCAGGAACCGTGTCCGGCTCTGCCTGCAGAATCAGCAGACGTGTGTATTTGCACCGCTAAATATATTAGCACACTTGTGACTAAAACACAATATCTTTTTTTCGAAAATGCGAAGATTTTTAAGGTTTTTTGCTTAACAGGCATATAAAGTCGTGCCAAATCACACAATGGCGCTGCCTGGCTGTTTAAAACAGCTTAGCAGTGCAGATCATCCAGACCGCCATCATTTAATGAACGGAGATAATCAGCAAAATCATCATGCAGATCAGGACGTTTCAGTGCCATCTCTACAGTGGCTTTTAAAAAGCCCAGCTTGTCCCCCACATCATAGCGGCAGCCTGCAAATTCATAAGCATAAACAGCTTTATGACGAGCCAGTTCTTTTAATGCATCAGTCAGCTGAATTTCAAGACCGGCCCCTGGTTCGGTATGTTCCAGAATCGGGAAAATATCCGGTGTGATAATGTAGCGGCCCAGAATCGCAACATTAGACGGCGCGATTTCACGATCCGGTTTCTCAAAGAGCGTTTTTACTTTGTGAATGCCGTCTTCCATAACTTCACCGGAAACAATGCCGTATTTATCCACTTCTGTCCAAGGTACCTGCTGAACACCCAGCACTGAAGAATTATAACGGTCGTAAACATTCATAAGCTGTTTCAGACAAGGCACATGAGAATCTACAACGTCATCACCCAGAAGCACGGCAAACGGCTCGTTGCCAACAAAATTTTTCGCACACAGCACGGCATGTCCCAGCCCTTTTGGTGTCTGCTGACGAATATACTGGATATTTACGATATTAGAGATATCTTTGATTTCCTGCAGCAGCTTGTCTTTGTGTTTGCGTTCCAGTTCCATTTCCAGCTCGATAGAACGGTCGAAATGGTCTTCGATAGCACGTTTGTTGCGGCCGGTAATAATCAGAATATCCGTAATGCCAGAAGCAGCGGCTTCCTCAATAATATACTGAATGGCTGGTTTATCTACAATCGGCAGCATTTCTTTTGGCTGTGCTTTCGTAGCAGGCAG